>NZ_JBSFMS010000122.1:0-21053 GCF_053599675.1 Streptomyces sp. NPDC000880
TGCGTATGACCGCAGATGAGGGGCCCCCTCAGCGGCACGAGCGCTCGAGCGACGGCACTTGTCGCCGCCCGCGCCAAGGCCGCAGCCGACCTCGTCCGCGCGCTGCACTCCGCAGCAGAGGCGGGCGAGCGGGTGGCCAACGAGGAGGAGGAGCGCTCCGCGGCGCTCCAGGAGGCGGGCGAGGCCGCCCACCGCGACGCGACGGCCGCTGCCACCCAAGCGCAGCGCGCCCGCAGCGAGATCGGTCATCTGCGGCAGCGGCTGACCGAGGTCGAACAGGAGACGGCCGAGGCGGTACGGGCGGGCTGGCTCGACGACACCGCACCCGACGCCGACCCGGCGCGGGCGGCGCTGGCGGCGAGTGACGCGGAGAAGACGGCGGTCGCGTCGTGGGACGCTTCCCGCGAGGCGGCCCGCACGACGGCGGACCGCGCGCGCGACGCGGCCGCGGCAGAGGCCCGCGCGGAACTGGCGGCGGCCCGCGCGTCGGACGCGGCGGTGGCCGCGGAGAACGCGTACGAGGCGGAGCGCCGCGCGGCGGACTCGATCGCCGGTGACGATCGCCTGGCGGAGCTGCTGAGTCTGCCACCGACGCTGCATGCGGCGCTGCCGTCACCACGGCGGGGGAGGGTGACGGCGGCCGGCCAGTGGCCCGGGGGGGTGCGCGCGGGGGTTGGCGAGGCGGGCTCTGCTGCCGACGGCGGAACTGGCGGGCTCGGGCCGTCCCAAGCCGGTACCTCCGCAGCTCAGGGGCCAGGCCAGGCGGGCCGCACGGGCGAGGTGCCCGACCCGTCGCAGGCGGGAAGCGACGCCGCTTCCGAGGCGGCCTCCGGCGGCGGGGACAGCAAGCCGGTTCGTAGTGGCGAGGTGTCCGGCCTCGCGCAGGCGGGTCATTCCGTCTCCGAGGCGGGCGGTGCCCGCGCCCGTTCGTCCGGCGCGTCAGCCGACAGGCGCGGGGCGCTTCCGGCGGCGCGGCCGACCCTGGCCACGGCGGCCCCCGCGCCGACTCCGCCGCGGTGTCCGGCAGCGGACAGGCACACCACGTCGGCAACGCGCCTGGCACCGCCACCCCCCAGCGCCCCACCCAAGGTCCCCTCACCGCCGAGGAGTTGGACCGGTACGCCGACGAGCTGCGGGAGCTGCTCGACCAGGGCATCGCCTCCGCCGAGCGGCAGCTCTTCGACCTGCGGACCGCCGCCGCCGACGACGCCCGCATCCTCGGTGCGCTCGGCGACGGCGGGCTGCTGCCCCCCGGGCCCGATGTCCTCGCGACCGTCGAGTACCTCGGCGAGCACGGCATCCCCGCCCTGCCCGGCTGGCGTTATCTCGCGCAGGCCGTCGACCCGGCCGACCATGCCGCCGTGCTGGCCGCGCGGCCCGAGCTCGTCGACGGTGTGGTGATCACCGATCCCGCCTCGCACGCCCGCGCACGCGAAGTGCTCGGCGCAGCGGCGCTGTTGCCCCGGTCCGCCGTGGCCGTCGGCACGGCCGCGGCGCTGCTCGCGCCGGTGCCAGGACCCGGCACCGGCGGCGCCGGTGACGGGGATGTGTTCCTCGTACCACCGAACCCGGCCATGCACGACGAACACGCGGCCGACGAGGAGCGGCGGGCGCTGCGGGCCCGGGCGACCGCGAGGGACGAGGAGATCCGTGCGCTCGCGGCCCGGCTGGCCGGGGACCGTTCGATCGCCGCGCGGCTCGGCTCGTGGCGCGCGGACTGCCCGCCCGGCATGCTCGCCGAGCTCGCGCAGGGCGCCCAGAGCGCACGCGAAGCAGCCGAGGAGGCGCAGGCGGCGCTCGCCGAAGCCCGAACCGTACGCGCCGAGGCGGACGAGGCCGCGGCCGACGCCGCCCGGGTGCGCGACGAGCGCCAGGACGCGGCCCAGCGCGCCCGCCGCGCCGCAGACGCCCTCGCCGGGCTCGCCTTCCGGCTCCGCGAGCGCGCCGGCTGGCAGGTGAAGCTGCGTGAACTGGTCGACGAGGCCGCCGAGTCCGAGGCCCGCGCCACGACCTGCCTGGAGCGCGCGAAGGCCTCCGACGAGGACCGCCGTGCCGCCCAGCGCGCTGGTGACGACGCGCGGCGTACGGCCCGCGCGCTGCGCGCCGAGCGTGCGGAGATCGCCGGTGCCCCGGAGAGCCTGCCGGAGGCGGACGCGGACACTCCGCGCACGGCGCTGCCCGCCCTGCGCGAGGCGTACCGGGCGGCATCCCAGCTGTACGAGAAAGTGGGCGTCGGCGCCGACCTGCGCTCCGAACAGGCCCGCGCAGAGAGCGACGAGAGCGCCGCTCTCGCCGAGCTCGACAGGCTCACCAACAAGGTCCGCACCCGCGCCGCCCAGCTCCTGGAGGGCACGGACGGCGCCGACGGTCCGTCCCGCCAGGCCGCGGCCGCCCGCGCCGAGTCGCTCGTACAGATGCTGGAGTCGCGCGCGTCGGAGGCCAGCGAGAAGCTGGGCCGCCTCCGAGGCGAGGCCGAGCGGCTGGCTCCCTCCCCCGGCCTGCGGCATGGGGGACCACACGGCGAGTCGCACACCGAACTTCCCGAGGAGCTGGTCCCCGCCGACGTCGAACAGGCCCAGGCCCTGCTGCGTACCGCCACCGCAGAACTGGCGGCGCGCACCGACGCGTTGGAGACGGCCCGTGCCGGCCACGCCGGCCTGCTCCAGGCGCATCGCGCCGCCGAGGACGCGGCGGGCGGCTTCGACGAGACCGCCGCGCTCCTGGGTGACCTGCTGCGGGAGCACCACGAGGATGATACGCAGGAGGCGCCCGAGCCGTACCCCGGCAGCCTGGAGGAGGCACGACACTTCGCCGCCGAGGCCCGCCGGTCACTGCGCGGCTGCGCCACCGACCTGTCGGCGGCCGAGGCAGCCGTGCGGGAGGCGAGCGACATCCTCGTACGGCACGCCAACTCCACCCGGTACGAGCAGGTGCGCACCCCCGCGCGCCAGCAGATCCGGGAGCTGCCCGCCGCCGCGCTGCCGGAGCACGCCGCGAAGTGGGCGGAGGCCTTCGCGCCCCGGCTGCGCGTGCTGACCGACGAACTGGAGCAGCTGGAGCGCAACCGCGACACCATCGTCGACCGGCTGCGCGGTCTGGTGGAGTCCGCGCTGACGACGCTCCGCTCGGCACAGCGGCTCTCCCGCCTTCCGGAGGGGCTCGGCGAGTGGTCCGGGCAGGAGTTCCTGCGGATCCGCTTCGATGAGCCGGACCAGGCGACGCTCGCCGAGCGGCTCGGCGAGGTCATCGACGAGGCGACCCGCGCGGCCGTGAAGAAGAACTCAGCGGCGGCGTACGGGGAGGGCCGCCGGGACGGAATGTCCTTGCTGCTGCGCGGAGTTCAGGCCGCGCTGCAGCCGAGGGGCATCGCCGTGGAGATCCTCAAGCCCGACGCGGTACTGCGCGCCGAACGGGTACCCGTCGGGCAGATGGGCGACGTCTTCTCCGGCGGCCAGCTGCTTACCGCGGCCATCGCGCTGTACTGCACGATGGCGGCTCTGCGCAGCAACGACCGGGGCCGGGACAAGCACCGGCATGCCGGAACGCTGTTCCTCGACAACCCGATCGGCCGGGCCAACGCGACGTATCTGCTGGAGCTCCAGCGGGCGGTCTCCGATGCGCTGGGCGTCCAGCTGCTCTATACGACAGGGCTCTTCGACACCACGGCCCTCGCCGAATTCCCGCTGGTCATCCGGCTGCGCAACGACGCGGATCTGCGCGCGGGCCTGAAGTACATCAGCGTGGAGGAGCATCTGCGCCCCGGCCTGCCGCAGCAGGACCCGTCGGGCGAGACGGTGCACGGCGAGATCACGGCGACCCGCATGTTCAAGCGAACCTCGGTCCCACCGGAAGATCTCAGCCCTTCCGGCGTTTGACGCGGGGGTCCCCCGGCGCCCGCCAGGGCGTAGGGGCCCCGCACCCCTCACGCCTCCGACAGTCTCCCCCGGCCGCGTCCCCGTCGCCGTATCCGCGCACTCTCGCGCGCCGCCGCCCGCGCCGTGCGTCGTGCCCGGCGGCGTTCACGACGCAACTGGCGCGCTGTGCTGCTCGGGATGGACACCACGCCATTGCGCTGGTTCCACACCTGACAGGTCACCCACACGTCAAGCACCGCCCACGTAGCCACCACCGTGCTGCCCACGCTGCTGAGCACCATCGGAAACGCCAGCCAGGACCCGGCAAGCGTGCACAGAAACGCGATCATCCCCTGAATCATCGTCAGCGACGCTATGATCACGGCGCGCACCGCTGCCGTGCGGACCGGATCAGCCATGCGCCGTCGCACCGCCGGCTCCTCCACCCAGAGCTGCCGCGGGACATTCGCATAACCCGCCGCCCGCGCTGCGCCGCGACGCTCGTCCGTGTCCATGGACCTGTCACTCCCCACCTCTGTCCGACATCAGGGTGGCTGCCCGGATTCCGCTGCTTTACTCCGGCACCGCAGCGAATGCGAACCGAAACCGATGCGATGTGGCGCCGTGCGAACTCCCGTGCCCCCCGCACAGAATGACGATTGAGCAGGCCGGATGATTCCCGCGGAACGAAAGATTCCAGCCATCTGCAGCGGTCCGAAAAATGATGTGCCGCCAGGTGTGGTCCCGCACCTCGAGGAATGTCATCTCGCCGAATACCAGGACAACCTGTGATCAAGACGTCTGCCCCCGGCCGAAAATCGTCCGGACGCGCCTTCGAGTTGTCCGTGTGACAGTAGTAGGCTCACGCCGTTTGTTGACGGAACACCACCCGCGCCGGGCGGGGGTTGATCAGGGGGAGGCCATGCGCTTTCGCGGGAAGTCCATCCGCCGGAAGATCGTGGCGTTGTTGCTGGTGCCGCTCGTCTCCCTCACCGCCCTCTGGGGCTTCGCCACCGTATTGACCGGTCGGGAGGCCAGTCAGCTCCTGGACGTCACCTCAGTCATCCAGAAACTCGGCTATCCGGTCGCGGTCACCGCCAACGTCATCCAGAAGGAACGCCGCCAGACGCTCATCTACCTTGCGGACCGCAGGGCTGCGGACGCCCTGCCCACCCTGCGCCGCCAGCGCGCGGCCACCGACGAGGCCGTCGCCAAGATCAAGACGACTGTGGAGAAGTCCGGAGTCCTCAAGGACATGCAGCCGGACACCGCGCAGGAACTGAACTCGCTCCTCGGAGCAGTCGACGGACTGGGCGCTCTGCGCCGCTCAGTGGAGACAGGGACCGTCTCCCGCACCCAGGCCCTGGAGTTCTACAACCGGGTCGTCGACCCCTGCCACAGCTTCCTGATGACCCTCCACGCCCTCAACGACGTCGAGTTGGAGCGGCAGAGCCGCGCCCTCGTCGGACTCGTCCGCGCCCGGGAGATGCTCTCCCGGGAGGACGCCCTGATCGTCTCCTCGCTGACCGCCCGCAAAATCACGACCGATGAGGTCCGCGCACTCTCCGACTACGTGGCGAACCGCGAGCTGTACTACCAGACCCACCTCGAAGGCCTGCCCGCCAAGGAGCGCCAGGACTACGAGCAGTACTGGCGCAGCCCCAAGACCGCGCCTCTGCGCGACACCGAGGAAGTTTTCATCACCGCGGGCCCCGTCAAGAAGACCGGCGCGTCCGAGGCAGCCCTCTGGCAGGCGGCCGCCAGCCCCGTCCTCGACGACCTCGGCCGCCAGGTCAAGGAAGCGAGCGCCCGGTACCGGGCGAGCGTTGAGCCCGCCGCGTTCAGCGTCTTCGTCAGGGCCGGTGTCGCGGGCGTACTGGGCTTCCTCGCCCTGCTGGTCTCGGTGATCGTGTCCGTACGCATCGGGCGCCACCTCGTCCGCGACCTCTCCCGGCTGCGCAAGGAGGCCCACGAGGTCTCCGGGGTACGTCTGCCCAGCGTGATGCGCCGGCTCGCCGCGGGTGAGCATGTGGACATCGAGACCGAAGCGCCGCGACTCGGCTACGACAAGGACGAAATCGGACAGGTCGGCCAGGCGCTCAACACCCTTCAGCGGGCCGCTGTCGAGGCCGCCGTCCGGCAGGCCGACATGCGCCGCGGAGTCTCCGACGTCTTCGTCAACCTCGCCCGCCGCAACCAGGTTCTGCTGCACCGCCAGCTCACGCTCCTCGACACCATGGAGCGCCGCACCGAGGACACCGAGGAACTCGCGGACCTGTTCCGCCTGGACCACCTCACGACCCGTATGCGACGGCACGCCGAGGGTCTGGTGATCCTCTCCGGCGCCGCGCCCTCCCGGCAGTGGCGCAAGCCGATCCAGCTGATGGACGTCGTACGGGCCGCGGTCGCCGAGGTCGAGGACTACGAGCGCATCGAGGTGCGCCGGCTGCCGCGCATCGGCGTCGGCGGCCCTGCGGTCGCCGACCTCACCCACCTCATCGCCGAACTTCTCGAGAACGCCACAGTGTTCTCGCCTCCGCACACCGGCGTCCAGGTGCACGGCGAGCGGGTCGCCAACGGCTTCACGCTCGAAATCCACGACCGCGGGCTCGGCATGGCCCCGGAAATGCTGCTCGACGCCAATCTGCGACTCGCGGAGACCCCCGACTTCGAGCTCTCCGACACCGACCGGCTCGGCCTGTTCGTCGTCAGCCGGCTCGCCCAGCGGCAGAACGTCCGGGTCTCGCTGCAGCCTTCGCCGTACGGCGGGACCACCGCGATCGTTTTCATCCCCGCGGCCCTGCTCACCGACGCCCCGGAGACCCAGGGCACCGGCTTCCGCCTGGACCGCAAGAGCGAGAGCGCGGCCGGGCGGCGCGGCAGCGACGGCAGGCTCACGGCGCTCTCCAAGGTTCCCACCCAGCTCAACGGCGCGGCGCTGCTCGACGGACCCGTCGAACTGGAGGCACCCGTCGACGCGTTGGGCTTCGAGGACCGGCCCGGCCTCGGCGGGGTCGACTCGGTCGCCGACATTGAGGACACGGAGAGCGAGCGGGGCGGGATCTTCCGCGCCCGGGCCGGCGACCGCCGCCGCCCCACCCCGGACGAGCAGCACCAACAGGCGCTGGACCAGGCGCCGGAGCGGAACTCCGGCCCCGTGCCGCTGCCCCGCCGCAAGCCGCCGATCCTGGTCACCGACCGTGGCCGCAGGGTGGACGAGCGTGGCCGTACCCACCCCGCCCCAGAACCCGAGCGCGCCGCGCAGCCGCGAGAGCGTTCCAGCGCCGCGGAGCCCGAGCGTTCCGCAGAGCCCACGCTCGCCCCCGCCCCGGAACCGCGCCCCGGCCCATGGCCTCCGGCCGCCCCGGAGCCACGCGGCGCATCCTGGCTCGCTCCCGACCCGGCACCCGCACCCGCCACGCTCGACGGCCTGCCCCGCCGAGTCCGTCAGGCAAGCCTCGCCCCCCAGCTCAGGGAGGGCACCGCAGCCGCCGAACAGACCAGAGCCCCGGCCACGGCGCAGGACGTCGAACGCGATGCGGAAGAAGTACGCAACCGGATGGCATCCATGCAACGAGGCTGGCAGCGCGGCCGCTACCAGAATGCCGAAGAGGCCGGGTACGAAGGGGCGACCGACCGGGCCACCGGCCGGGGCGAGACCGCACCAGGAACGACATCGGAGGGGGACGGTCGATGACCGCACCACACGCCGCAGCACACAACGCCACCGGCGAACGCCTGACCACCGGGCGAGTCGGCGAACTCAACTGGCTTCTCGACGAACTGGTGGACCGCGTCGGCAGCATCCGCAACGCACTGGTGCTCTCCGGCGACGGACTCGCCACCGGCACCTCCCGGGACCTGACCCGCGAGGACGGCGAGCACCTCGCCGCCGTCGCCTCCGGCTTCCACAGCCTCGCCAAGGGCGTCGGCCGTCACTTCGAGGCGGGCAAGGTCCGCCAGACCGTCGTGGAGCTGGACGAGGCCTTCCTCTTCGTCACGGCGGCGGGCGACGGCAGCTGTCTGGCCGTGCTCGCTGACGCGGACTCCGATGTCGGCCTGGTGGCGTACGAGATGACGCTCATGGTCAAGCGGGTCGGAGTGCACCTCGCCACCGCTCCACGGACCGGTCAACCCGGGGGGTGAGTGGCCGGCATGAGTGACTCCGCTCAGCGCGCTCGGAACCCGCACGAGTTCTTCGACGCCGAAGCCGGACCGGTGGTCCGTCCGTACGCGATGACCCGCGGCCGGACGAGCAGCGCCACCCGTCACCACCTCGATCTGATCGCCCTCGTCGTGCCGGAGGCCGCGGCCGACGACCCCGGCCGCGACCAGTCGCTCTCGCCGGAGCATGTGGAGATCGTCGAGCGGTGCGGCGACACCCCCCAGTCGATCGCCGAACTCGCCGCCACCCTGGACCTCCCTGTCGGAGTGGTCCGGGTCCTGGTCGGCGATCTCGTCGAGGACGCACTGGTGCATGTAACCCGTCCCGTTCCGCCGGCCGAACTGCCGGATGTGAGCATTCTCCGCGAGGTGATCAATGGTCTTCGGGCGCTCTAACCGCCGAACGCCGCCCGTCGAACCGGTGACTCTGAAGATCCTGGTCGCGGGTGGATTCGGCGTCGGCAAGACGACCCTGGTGGGCGCGGTCAGCGAGATCAGACCGCTGCGTACGGAAGAAACGCTCAGCGAGGCGGGCCGTCCCGTCGACGACACCCTGGGCATCGAGCAGAAGACGACCACCACCGTCGCCATGGACTTCGGGCGTATCACGCTCCGCCAGGACCTGGTGCTCTATCTCTTCGGCACGCCGGGCCAGGACCGCTTCTGGTTCCTCTGGGACGAGTTGGCGCAGGGGGCGCTGGGTGCGGTTGTGCTCGCCGATACCCGCCGCCTGGAGGACTCCTTCGGGGCCATCGACTACTTCGAGCGCCGGGCCATTCCCTTCACCGTCGCCGTCAACTGCTTCGAGGGTGCGAGCCGTTTCCCCAGCGAGAGCGTACGGGCCGCGCTCGACCTCGATCCCGAGGTGCCGCTGCTGATGTGCGACGCGCGCCAACGCGAGTCGGCCAAGGAGGTGCTGGTGGCGGTCGTGGAACACGCGCTGGCCCGCGCCGACCGGCAGCGTGAGCACGCGGACGCCTGACCTCCGCGCCGACCGGCAGTATCAGCACACGCCTGCCCCCCCGCGCCGACCGCCGGCGCGAGCACGCCATCAGCCGGCCGATCGGCCAGCCACGGCCCGTACCCCCACCGACTGGGGTACGGGCCGTCAGTCAACGTGAGGTCACTCGCCGCTCTCCTCGTGCCAGCCGAAGCTACGCTCCACCGCCTTGCGCCAGTTGTGGTACTCGCGCTCGCGGATCTGCGCCTCCATCCGCGGCGACCACTCCACATCGCGCTGCCAGTGCGCCTTGAGCTCGTCGAGGTCCGACCACACGCCGGTCGCGAGCCCCGCCGCGTACGCGGCCCCCAGACACGTCGTCTCGGAAACCTTCGGCCGGATCACCGGCACCCCCAGCACATCCGCCTGATGCTGCATCAGCAGATTGTTGGAGGTCATGCCGCCGTCCACCTTGAGCGTGGTGATCTGCACCCCTGAGTCCTGGTACATCGCGTCGACCACCTCGCGGGTCTGCCAGCTGGTCGCCTCCAGCACAGCCCGCGCCAGGTGCGCCTTGGTGACGTACCGGGTCAGTCCGGTGATGACACCGCGTGCGTCGGAGCGCCAGTACGGGGCGAAGAGCCCGGAGAATGCCGGCACGATGTACGCCCCGCCGTTGTCGTCCACGCTCGCCGCCAGAGTCTCGATCTCGTCGGCGCTGCGGATGATGCCGAGCTGGTCGCGGAACCACTGCACCAGTGCGCCGGTGATCGCGATCGACCCCTCCAGGCAGTACACCGGCGCCTCTTCGCCGATCTTGTACCCCACCGTGGTGATCAGCCCGCTCTTCGACGGCACGGGCCGGTTGCCGGTGTTGAGCAGCAGGAAGCTGCCGGTTCCGTACGTGTTCTTGGCCGTGCCCGTGTCGTAGCAGGCCTGCCCGAAGATCGCGGCCTGCTGGTCTCCGAGGGCCGAGGCCACCGGCACACCCGCGAGCTGGCCTACGGCCGTCCCGTACACCTCAGCCGACGACTTGATCTCCGGAAGCACCGCCTGCGGCACGTTCATCGCTGCCAGGATCGCCGGATCCCACTGAAGGGTCTGCAGATTCATCAGCATCGTGCGCGACGCGTTGGTCACATCGGTGACGTGGACCCCGCCCTCGGTGCCGCCGGTGAGATTCCAGATCAGCCAGGAGTCGATGGTCCCGAAGGCGATCTCGCCGCGTTCGGCCCGGCCGCGGAGCCCGGGCACATTGTCCAGCAGCCAGGCCGCCTTGGGCCCGGAGAAGTAGCTCGCGAGCGGCAGTCCGGTCGCGTCGCGGAAACGGTCCTGCCCGTCCGTGCCGCCCAGTTCGTGGCAGAGTGCGGAGGTACGTGTGTCCTGCCAGACGATCGCGTTGTGCACTGGCTTGCCGGTCGCCCGGTCCCAAAGAACCGTTGTCTCCCGCTGGTTGGTGATGCCAAGGGCACTGAGCTGGTCGGCCCGCAAGCCCGCCTTGGCGATGGCCCCCGCCACCACTGCCTGCACCTTGGACCAGATCTCGGTGGCGTCGTGCTCCACCCAGCCCGGCTTGGGGAAGATCTGACGGTGCTCGCGCTGGTCGACGGCGACGATCGCGCCGTCCTGGTTGAAGACGATGCAGCGGCTGGACGTGGTGCCCTGGTCAATTGCGGCGACGAATTTGTCCGTCATGACGTCCTCGGTCCTCCGTGCAGGATGCGTGCTCCATGGCGTTCCATGGCTACGGAGTCGGAGGCAGGGGGTCTCCCGTACCCCGCCCGGCGTCCGTGACGAGCGTGGTGAGCGTGCCGAAGTGCGGCGATGCCGACGAAGAGGCAGTGTTCATGGGCCGTGATGGGGCGTCAAGGTCGTTGACAGCAAGTGGAGTTCACGGCCCGCGTGTTGACACGGTATCGGGGAACGTAAGGCAGCGGGAGGGTCGCCTTGCGGGTTGGCTCAGCGGGCGGCGACGACCGCCGAGCCATGGCCGAACAGCCCCTGGTTCGCGGTGATCCCGGTGCGCGCACCCGGCACCTGGCGCGCCCCGGCCGTGCCGCGCCCCCCGTTTGGACAGGGGGACCTCCGCCAATCAACTTTCCGCCCTCGCAGGCGGGGTTGCGGCAGAAAAAGTCCTCGCGTGGGAAGAAGGCCGACGCGCAGGCCGTACAGCGGGTGCCGAGCAGCCGGAAGTCCTCCTCATCGCTGTCCTGTGTGAACCATCCGGGTGTGCGCGTCGAGATTCATCCCCGGCCAACATAATCTGACGGAACGTCAGAAGTGTGCATTGGTCAGCGGTTCTCGGCGAGCCACTTGGCGGCGGTCTCGGCCAGTTCCCGGTCCCTGCCCGCCAGCATCATCCGGATCATCTGCACGTCACCCCACAGGGACCAGGCTGGATGCCCGAAGGTCGCGGGGTTGTTCTTCTCGATGAAGAAATGCGCGGGCCAGGCCGTGCCGTAGCCGATCAGCGGCAGGGCGGCCGCATACCGCTTCCGGCCGCGCGCCAGCCCGTACGCGCTGACCGCGAGACCGGTCAGCGTGCCGGCCAGATGGACCCACCGGGTGGCCGCCTTGGAGTGCATCGCGACGTAGTACGGCCAGAACTCCTCGTACGAGTCAAACGTCTGCTGCGTCATGGCCGCACCGTAATCCCTCGGCAGCGAACCGGATACGGCCTGGCCGCGTCCGATACCGGAGAACTGACGGCCGGAGACCGCGAGGGTGGTCCGGCCGCCCGTTCCGCAGCTGCCTCCCTCAGTGCCCGGCGACCGAACGCCAAGCGACGGGGAAGTCGAAGAAGGTGTCCGGGAACGGCTCCGGCTTGTAGGTGAAGTGCCACCACTCCTCGGGCAGATTCACGAAACCGACCGCACTCAGAGCGCCCTTCAACAGCTGCCGGTTGGCGCGCTGCTTGCCCTGGATCCTGGGGTCATCGGTGTGCGACAGCGTGTCGAAGCAGTCGAAACCGGTCCCCATGTCCACGGAATTGTCCGGAAAACGATCGGACTTGGGTGCGTAGCAGGGGACGAGAGGCTCGCCGGGGATGTACGGCCTGGTCGGCAGGGCCGGCAGCTTCACGATGGTGAGATCGACCGTACTGCCGCGGCTGTGCCCGGACTTCTCCGCGATGTAACCGTCGGCGAACAGACGTGACTTGTCGACTTGGGGATAGAACTCCTTCTTCATGGCCTCGTCATCGAGGTCCTTGGCCCACCGTACGAAGTGGTCGACTGCCCGCTGCGGTCGGTAACAGTCGTACACCTTCAGGGAGTAGCCCATGCGGAGCAGCTTCAACTGTGCCTTGTGCAGCGCCTGGGCGGCGGGCCGCGTGAGGATGCAGAGCGGCTGGCGGTAGCCGTCGACGGGTTCACCCACGAAGTTGTGCTGGGTGATGTAGCGCATCTCCTGAATGATCGTCGGGTCGACGGAGCGCAGCGCCACGAACTCCTTGGGAGCCCGCGGCTCGGTTTTGGCCTGCGCTGCCGGGGCGGCGACGGTGGTGGCTGTGACGGCTATGAGTGCGGCGGCCGTTGTGACGAGGGTGCGAAGTGCGGAAGCAAGTCCTGTCATGCGCACCGTCTATCAGTTCCGGGCCCCTTGGGGAAAGGGTGATCGGCTGACGGCAGGTCCAAGCCCGCACTATCGGAACTCACGGCTGTGCCCCGTGACCCGTACCGCTGGGGCCACCTGTGCCCCGCGACGCGTACCGCTGCGGGCACCCCGAGCCCGTACCGCTACGGCCGCACGCCGAGCCCCCGCACCCGTACCCGCCTCCTCGGCGGAGCGGAACCGCCCCCCTTGGCCTGCTTCACCACGACCCGCCCGTCCACCAGCCGCGTCGTGTACCGCTCCACCTCTGCCCGCTCCCAGCCGTCCCCCAGGTCCGGGACCACCAGCCCGCCGCCCCCGCGGCCCTCGGCCGGCGCCCACACCTCCAGCTCGGTCCCGCCGTCCGCGCCCCGCACCGGAATCACCGCGCCACCCCGCGCCAGTACCGGGATCCGCGACAGGGGAGCGTCCACCAGCACCTGCCCGGGCCCGTCGTAGGCCTGCCCCGTCGCCGTGTCGTACCACCGGCCGCGCGGCAGCCGCACCGCCCGCCGCTCCGTCCCGCTCTCCAGCACCGGCGCGACCAGCAGCGCGTCACCGAGCAGAAAGGCGTCCTCGCAGTCGCGAAGTACCCGGTCCTTCGGACAGCTCCACCACAACGGTCGCACATACGGCGCCCCCGTCAGCCGCGCCAGATGCGCCAGCGTGACGAAGTAGGGCCGCAGCCGCTCCCGTTCGTCGAGGGCCGCCTTCGCATGCGCGAGGACCTCGGGCCCGAACTCCCATGGCTCCCTGCGCCCCGCGTCGATCGCCGCATGGGTACGGAACAGCGGCAGTTGCGCCCCCAGCTGGAACCAGCGCAGATACAGCTCGGGCGACGGACTGCCGTCGAATCCGCCCACGTCAGGGCCGGAGTACGGCACGCCGCACAGCCCGAGCCCAAGGACCAGCGAGAGCGAGGCCCGCAGCCCGGGCCAGCCGCTGGACACATCGCCGGACCAGGTGCCCCCGTACCGCTGCATACCCGCCCAGCCGGAGCGCGAGAAGAGAAACGGCCGTTCCTCCGGACGCAGCAGCCGCAGCCCCTCGTACCCGGCCTGCGCCATCGCGAGACCGTACACATTGTGGGCTTCGCGGTGATCGCCCCCACGCCCCTCCAGCGCGTGCCGGGCCGAGCGCGGCAGCGTCATGTCGCCGAAGGGCGCGAAGGACACCGGCTCGTTCATGTCGTGCCACACCCCGGAGAAGCCTTGCGCCAGCCGCTCCTCGTAGAACTCTCCCCACCAGCGGCGGACCGCCTTATCAGTGAAGTCCGGATAGACGCACTCGCCCGGCCAGACGACCCCCCGCACCTCCCTGCCCCGCGGATCGCGTATAAACGCCCCGGCCGCCGACCCGCTGTCGTACACCGCGTTCCCGCGCTCCGCCTTCACCGCCGGATCGACGATGGAGACCAGCCGCACCCCGTCCTCGCGCAGATCCTTCGCCATGCCCGGCAGGTCGGGGAACTTCTCGCGGTCGACGGTGAACACCTGATGCGCGTCGTAGTGGTCGATGTCGAGATGGACGGCGGACAGCGGCAGCTCCCGGTCCCGGTAGCCCGCGACGATCCGGCGCACCTCCCGTTCGCTGCCGAAACCCCACCGGGCGTGCTGCGGTCCCAGCGCCCAGGACGGCGGCAGCGCGGGCGCGCCCGTCAGCCGGGTCCAGCCGGCCAGCACGCGCGCGGGCGTGCCGACGACCACCCAGCAGCGCAGCGGCCCGCCGTCCATGCGCACCTCGCTGGTGCCCGGCCGGTCGTGCCCCGAGCCCGCGCCCTCCTCGCCCTCGTGCAGGGTGACCCGGCCGTCCCACGAGTTGTCGTGGAAGGCGAGATGGGTGCCGGCGTCGGCCACCACCAGCTGGACGGGCATGGTGATGTACAGCGGGTCGTCGCCGGGCCCGAAAGTGCCCCTGGGGTCGGTGTTCCACAGCCGGTACGTGCCGCCCCGCAGCCGCGGCCCACAGGCCCGCCCGCCAAGCCCGAAGAAGCGCGCGTCCGCGGGCACTTCGGTCCGCTGCACCCACCGTGCCGGACCGCCCTGCGCCGGCTCCCACCAGCGCGGCGGCAGATCCCGGCGCAGTAAGACACCGCCCGGCGTACGGATCTCCACGGCGCCGTTCCGGGAGATCTCCACGGTCACGCGCTCCGACACCACGCGCCAGCCGCCGTCCTTGTCGGGCTCGAGCTCGGCACGTGGATCCGGCTCGGGAGGCGCGCCGGCGAGTGCGTACGACGGCTCTGGCTCCGCGCAGTCCCAGCCCCAGAAGACCGTGCCGCCCGCCGCGACCCGGATGCGCAGCTCGGAGCGTGCGAACCGGAGGATGCCGCCCCCGGGCAGCGGCTCGGCGCCGGTCACGGGTCCGGGCACCCGCGCCCGCTCCGCCCCCCTCTTCGGCAGCTCCCGGGCGTCGGTCCGCCGCTGCCTCCAGGCCGAGCGTGCCGCGCGCAGCCCCTGCACCGTTCCGAGACTTCTTACCGAGCGCACCAGATCCCAACCGTCCATGCAGCTCAGCCTGCCATCCGGCCGAGCGGATGTGGGGGTTGTTCAACTCCCCTTTACCCGTGGTCAGAGCACATACTTCCGCGCCCGACCATGGGTGGGGAGACCTGGTGCGACGGACGATCACATGGCATCGTCCGTGTCAGCCGCGTCACGCGCACACCCCGCACGTGCGCGTGACGCACGCAGACACCGCGTAGAGCCACCCCGGAGCCGCCTCATGACCTCAGCAGCGAACCCTGCCCCCCTCTGGCAGCCGGACCCCGACCGCATCGCCGCCGCCCGGATCACCCGCTTCCAGGCCTGGGCAGCCGAGCGCTACGGGGCCCCTGCGGAGGGTGGCTACGCGGCGCTGCACCGCTGGTCCGTCGACGAGCTCGAGACCTTCTGGCAGGCGGTCGCCGACTGGTTCGACGTGCGGTTCTCCACTCCGTACGAGCGTGTCCTCGCGAATTCCGCGATGCCCGGCGCCCAGTGGTTCCCCGGCGCCACGCTCAACTACGCGGAGCACGCACTGCGCACCGCCGAGGATCCGGCCCGCGCCCATGACGCGGCGCTCCTGCATGTGGACGAGACACACGAGCCGACCCCGATAAGCTGGTCCGAGCTCCGCCGCCAGGTAGGCGCTCTCGCAGCCGAACTGCGCGCCCTCGGCGTACGCCCCGGCGACCGGGTCAGCGGCTACCTGCCCAACATCCCGCAGGCCGTCACCGCCCTCCTCGCCACCGCGGCCGTCGGCGCGGTTTGGACCTCCTGCGCCCCCGACTTCGGCGCCCGCAGCGTGCTCGACCGCTTCCAACAGGTCCAGCCGGTCGTCCTGTTCACCGTCGACGGTTACCGCTACGGCGGCAAGGTGCACGACCGCACGGAGACCGTCGCCGAGCTCCGCCGCGAACTCCCCACCCTGCGCGCGGTGATCCACATCCCGCTGCTCGGCACACAAGCCCCCGACGGTGCGCTCGACTGGTCGGCGGTCACCGCTCGCGACACCGAACCGGTCTTCGAGCAGGTCCCCTTCGACCACCCGCTGTGGGTGCTGTACTCCTCAGGTACGACAGGCCTGCCCAAGGCCATCGTCCAGTCGCAGGGCGGCATCCTGCTGGAGCACTTCAAGCAGCTCGGCCTGCACTGCGACCTCGGCCCCGACGACCGTTTCTTCTGGTACACCTCGACCGGCTGGATGATGTGGAACTTCCTCGTCTCCGGCCTGCTCACCGGCACGACGGTGGTTCTGTACGACGGCAGCCCCGGCTACCCCGACACCGGCGCCCAGTGGTGCATCGCCGAGCGCACCGAAGCCACACTCTTCGGCACCTCGGCGGCGTACGTCATGGCCTGCCGCAAGGCCGACGTCCACCCCGCCCGCGACCACGACCTGTCCCGTATCAAGTGCGTGGCCACCACCGGTTCGCCGCTCCCGCCCGACGGCTTCCGCTGGCTGCACGACGAGGTGGCGGACGACCTGTGGATCGCCTCCGTCAGCGGCGGCACGGACGTGTGCAGCTGCTTCGCCGGCGCGGTGCCCACCCTGCCCGTGCACATCGGCGAACTCCAGGCCGCCTGCCTCGGTACCGACCTCCAGTCCTGGGACCCCCACGGCAAGCCGGTCATCGGCGAGGTCGGCGAACTGGTCGTCAAGAACCCGATGCCGTCCATGCCGATCCGGTTCTGGAACGACCCCGACGGCAGCCGCTACCGCGACAGCTACTTCGAGATGTTCCCCGGCGTCTGGCGGCACGGCGACTGGATCACCATCACCGACCGCGGCTCCGTCGTCATCCACGGCCGCTCCGACTCCACCCTCAACCGCCAGGGTGTACGGATGGGATCGGCCGACATCTACGAAGCCGTCGAACGCCTCCCCGAGATCCGCGAATCGCTGGTCATCGGCCTGGAGGAGCCGGACGGCGGCTACTGGATGCCGCTCTTCGTCCACCTCGCCGAAGGCGCCGCCCTCGACGACGACCTGCGCGACCGGATCACGCGGACGATCCGCGAACAGCTCTCCCCACGCCATGTCCCGGACGACATCATCGAGGTCCCCGGCGTCCCGCACACCCTCACCGGCAAGCGCATCGAGGTCCCGGTGAAGCGCCTCCTCCAGGGCACGGCGCTCGGCAAGGCGGTCAACCCCGGCTCGGTCGACAACCTCGAACTGCTGCGTTTCTACGAGGAACTCGCCCGCACCCGGAAGTAGCGTCTCGCCGCTTCCAAGCGCCGGACGGCCCCAAGACAAGCCCGTCCGGCGCTTGACTCGCAGGTCACGCCGCGTTGTCAGTGCCGTCGACTACGGTAAGTCACCAGTAGTCAACTGCACTCAGGGGGAGAAATGGCGTACACCAAGCAGCACAAGCGGCCCAAGCATCACAAGCCGGCGAAGCGCTCAAGGCGTCAGCGGCCCAGGGGCGACGCAGCCATGCAGCGCACCCTGCGCCGCGAAGTCCCCAGCACCGTCGGTCTCCTGGCCGACGAGCAGGACTTCACCGCGATGCGCCAGTACCGCACCTTCACCTTCGACGACCACCCGAGCTACCTCCGGCAGATCGATGCCCTGCTCAGAACCCTCGCCTCCCGCCAACTTCACACCGCCGTCGCCCTCTTCGACCCCGAAGACTTCGCGGAGTACTGCGCCGAAGCCGGCCTCGACCCCGACGCGGCCGCGAGCCGCAGCCGCTACACCGCCGACATCGCAGGCCGCGGCGCCGGCATCCCGTACACCGGACAGCCCCTCGCCGGCCTGCTGCCCCAGCTGATCAACAAGACTGTCCGCCAGGCCACTTGGGAGTACGCGACCATGCTCCTCGCCGACCTCGGCGAGTGCGCAGACTGCGGCCAGGACATCGGCCGGGCCGCCTTCGACCGGGCCTCCCGCATCCTGATGCGACTGCTCGAAGCGGCGGGCACAGGCAGACACCACCTCGTCTGCAGCGTCCCTGCCCCCGACGAGCAGCTCCTCGCCGTCCTCCACGCCGACGCGGCCTCGGACGAGCCCGCCCAACTGGACGCGTCCGAGGGCGCCGAATTCGTCACCGTCCTCGCGACAGGCATCGCCCTCAAAAGCCCCGGGGGACTGGTGCTGCGCACGAGCACCGAGGGCGCCCCGGACCGCCTCCACGGCTGGCGGCTCCACCAGGGCCGCATCCTCCCGCTCACCGCGGGCGAGGTCTTCAGCGCCTACTGCACGGATGCGGTCACCGGCGAACCACTGTCCCCCGAGCCCGGCGTGGAGTACTGCGCGGGCTTCGACACCACCACCGACGACCCGAAGAACCACCACTGAACGCCGAAGGGGCTCCCCGCCGTCCCCGGCAGGAAGCCCCTTCGATCACCTACTGACCAACCGTGTACCGCCTACTCGCCGGAGAGCACTGCCTGCGCGGCGACCCGCGCCTCGTCCGCGGTGTCCGTGGCACGCGCCGCGGCGGCAGCCCGCTCGCACTGAGCGAGCGTGTACTTCGCCAGCGTCGCCCGGACATACGGAATCGACGCCGCACCCATCGACAGCGAGGTCACACCAAGGCCGGTGAGCACACACGCCAGCAACGGATCGGAGGCAGCCTCACCACACACACCACAGCTCTTGCCCTCGGCCTTCGCGGCCTCGGCCGACAGCGCCACCAGATCCAGCAGCGCCGGCTGCCACGGATCCTGCAGCCGCGACACCGCACCCACCTGCCGGTCGGCGGCGAAGGTGTACTGCGCGAGGTCATTGGTGCCCAGCGACAGGAACTCGACCTCCTGCAGGATCGACCGCGCCCGCAGCGCGGCGGACGGAATCTCCACCATCGCCCCGAACTTCGCCTGCAGTCCGGCCTCACGGCACGCGTCGGCGAACGCCTTCGCGTCGGTACGGTCCGCCACCATCGGCGCCATGACCTCGAGGTACACCGGCAGCCCCGCGACGGCCTTCGACAGTGCTGTCAGCTGGGTACGCAGCACCTCGGGGTGGTCCAGCAGGCTGCGCAGCCCGCGCACACCCAGCGCCGGGTTCGGCTCATCGGCCGGAGTCAGGAAGTCGAGCGGCTTGTCGGCCCCCGCGTCCAGCACCCGTACGACAACCCGGCCCTCGGGGAACGCCTCCAGCACCTTGCGGTAGGCCTCGACCTGTTTCGCCTCCGACGGAGCCTGCTTGCTGTCGTCGAGGAAGAGGAACTCCGTACGGAACAGACCGACGCCCTCGGCACCGGCCTCAACCGCGGCCGGCACATCGGCGGGCCCGCCGACATTGGCCAGCAGCGGCACCTTGTGCCCGTCGGACGTCGCGCCTGGCCCACTGGAAGCGGCCAGCGCGGCCTTGCGCTCCGCTGCGGCCTTCTCCAACTGCGCGCGCTTCTCGTCGCCCGGCTTTACGAATACTTCGCCCGTGCTGCCGTCGACGGCGATGAGCGTGCCCTCGGCCAGCTCCCGGGCACCCGGCAGCGCCACCACGGCGGGCACTCCGAGCGCCCGCGCCAGAATCGCGCTGTGGCTGGTCGGCCCGCCCTCCTCGGTGACGAACCCGAGCACCAGAGCCGGGTCGAGCAGCGCCGTGTCCGCGGGCGCGAGGTCCCGGGCGATCAGTACATACGGCTCGTCGCTGTCCGGCACACCCGGCATCGGCACACCCAGCAGCCGCGCCACGATCCGGTTCCGCACGTCATCCAGGTCCGCGACCCGTCCGGCCAGGTACTCGCCGGCACCCGCCAGCAGCGCCCGGTACGAGGCAAACGCGTCGTACACCGCGCGCTCGGCAGTGCTACCGACGGCGATACGCCGATCCACGTCGGCCATGAGCTCCGGGTCCTGCGCCATCATGGCCTGGGCCTCGAGCACAGCCTGCGCTTCGCCCCCAGCCAGATTGCCCCGCGCTATCAGGTCGGCGGACACAGCTTCCACGGCCTGGCGAGCGCGCCCCTGTTCGCGCTCCGCGTCCTCCGCCGGAATCTGCTTGGCCGGCGGCTCCAGAACCGCCGTGCCCATGTGCCGAACCTCGCCGATCGCCACACCGTGGCTCACGCCGACGCCTCGCAGCGTTGTCTCCATTTCACCCGTCTCCGATTGAGCGACGGTCCGTGCCGCCGCGATGGATGTCCAACTCGCCGTCACTGCGACGCCGGCGTCACTGCCAGCTGAAGAGTGTGTCGCCGGCCTTCACGTCGCCGTCCTCGCGGACGTCGGAGAGGGAGTCGGCCGTGGCCTCGAGCGCCACGATCGGGCAGATGGCGGACTTGCCGGCGGCCTCGACGGCCTTCGGGTCCCAGCGCACTACAGCCTGTCCGCGCTGAACAGTGTCGCCCTTGTTTACGAGCAGCTCGAAGCCCTCGCCGTTGAGCTGAACGGTGTCGATCCCGAGGTGCGTCAACACACCGTGTCCCTGGTCGTCGACGACGACGAAGGCGTGCGGGTGCAGGGAGACAACGATGCCGTCAACCGGGGCGACGGCCTCCGACGGCTCGCGCACGGGGTCAATAGCGGTACCCGGACCGACCATCGCACCCGAGAACACCGGGTCCGGCACGGCCGCGAGTCCGATGGCGCGTCCGGCAAGAGGGGACGTCACTGTGGTCATGGAGCCTCCCAGGGGCGGAGATTCGTTACGTCGCCGTCCCTGCCTGTTCCCGGACGGCGCGCTATTCAGAAGGGTAAGTCATAGGAAGTCCTAGTTCCGCACGAGAGCTGCCAGTTGGCGGACCTAGAGGCGCACCGGAAACGATTTGCCTCATCTCTCGGCGGCCGGTACTGTCGTACCCCTGCCTGACCCCAACGCGACTTTGAGTCGGGGGTCGGCAGCACCTATCAAGCCGAGATCCTAACTGGTCTAAACCTCTGCATGTCCGCAGGGCGGTGGTCAGGAAGAGCAAAAGAGCCTGATAGAGTTTGGAAACACCGAAGGGAAGCGCCCGGAGGGCCCTGTGAAAAGGGTCTGAAGGAAGCGTCCGTTCCTTGAGAACTCAACAGCGTGCCAAAAGTCAACGCCAGATATGTTGATACCCCGTCCATCTTCGGATGGTCGTGGTTCCT
>NZ_JBSFMS010000123.1:0-21036 GCF_053599675.1 Streptomyces sp. NPDC000880
TCGGCTTTCCGGCGGTTCCGACTCTATCAGATCCTTTCGGGCCTGATTCCCGGTCGAACTCGGGTTGCCTTTCCGGCCGTTGAGCCGTTCCGACGTCCAAACTCTAGCGGATTCCCCAGGCGACTCATAATCGAGCCCTCGAAATGAATTGCGGCATGCCGAAATTCATCCCGGCTGGGAGATCGTGCTGAGTTGGTTGCCGCATTCGCGGCGGGAGTGGCTGTCGCAGAACCGTTCAGGCTCCGTGACAACTCGAAGAACTTTACGTACACGTGACGGGTGTGTCAACTCCACCCCGCCGACGCCCTAGTCCAGGTCGGTGAGCCGGCCGCCGGCGTCCGGCTGGGCGTGTTCCACGCGGCGCAGGACGCGGATCAGGAGTTCACCGAGCAGGGCCCGCTCGTCCGCCGAGAGGTCCTGGAGCAGGTCCTCCTCGAAGTTCGTGGCCATGCGCATCGCCTCGAGCCACTTCGTACGGCCCTCGTCCGTCAGCTCCACGATGACCCGCACCCGGTTGGTCTCGTCGCGGTCGCGGGTAACCAGGCCGTCGTTCGCCATGCGGTCGATGCGGTGGGTCATCGCTGCCGGGGTGAGGCCGAGTCGCTTCGCGAGTTCGCCCGGGCCCATCCGGTACGGGGATCCCGCGAGCACCAGGCTCTTCAAGACCTCCCACTCGGCGTTGCTGATTCCGAGCTCGGCGACCTGGCGGCCGTAGGCGACGTTCATCCGGCGGTTGAGACGGCCCAGGGCCGAGACGACCTTCTCGACCTGGGGGTCCAGGTCACCGAACTCGCGCTGGTAGGCGGCGATCTGTTCGTCGAGGCTCGGCTCCTGGAGGCCGGGGCCCGGGCCGCGCGACTCGGGACCCTTGCGGCTCTCGGGGCTCTCGGTTGGCATGCGCCGAAGTATCGCACGGGGTGCGTTGGCATTGAAGTCCTTCACTGTGTATTGTTGAGGTTCTAACTTTACTATTGAAGTCTTCAGGCTTCAGTCCTTCAAGATCTTGAGGTAGGTGAGTGTGACCAGGAGGGCGACGGGTGCAGCGATGCGCCGGATTCAGGCGGGGAACGCGCTGAGCGCGTTCGGACTCGGCTTCACCGTTCCGTATCTCTACGTCTATGTGGCGCAGGTGCGGGACCTGGGCGCGACGACGGCCGGTGCCGTCCTCGCGGTCTTCGCGATGGCCGCACTCGTCGCTCTCCCCTTCACCGGGCGGGTCATCGACCGGCGCGGACCGCTGCCCGTGCTGGTGGGGGCCGCCATGCTCGCGTCCGCCGGCGCGGCATCGATGGGGCTCGCGGGGAGTGCGCCGGCCGTCGTGCTGTCGGCCGCGCTGCTCGGGGCCGGCACGGCCGTGATGCAGCCCGCCCTCGCGACGATGATCGTCTGGTCCTCGGACACCTCGACCCGTACGCGCGCCTTCGCCATGCAGTTCTTTCTGCAGAACCTCGGGCTCGGCATCGGCGGCCTGATCGGCGGGCACATCGTCGACGAGAACCGGCCGGGCAGCTTCATCCTGCTGTTCGGCATCGAGGCCGCCATGTTCCTGGTGCTCGCGGGGATCGCGTTCAGTGTGCGGCTGCCGCGTTCGCTCTCGTTGCAGGAGGCGCGGCCCGAGAACGCCGAGGCCAAGGCCAAGGGCGGGATGCGCGCCCTGGTCGGGCACCGGGCCATGGTGCAGCTGTGCGTGCTGGGTTTTGTCCTCTTCTTCGCCTGCTACGGACAGTTCGAATCGGGACTCGCCGCGTACGGGACCGAGGCCGCCGGGATCCAGCCCGCGACCCTCGGGACGGCGCTGGCTGCCAACACCGCGGTGATCGTCGTCGCGCAGTTCGTCGTGCTGAAGTTCGTCGAGCGGCGCAGGCGCAGTCGGGTGATCGCGGCCGTCGGGCTGATCTGGACCGTCGCGTGGATCGCGGCGGGGTACGCGGGGCTCGGGCACGGCAGCCAGACGATGGCGACCGCCGCGTTCATCTCCACGTACGCGCTCTTCGGGCTCGGCGAGGCCATGCTGTCGCCGACCGTCGCGCCGCTTGTCGCCGATCTGGCGTCGGAGGCGATGGTCGGGCAGTACAACTCCGCTTTCGCCCTGGTCAAGCAGCTCGCGCTGGCGGTCGGTCCGGCCGTGGGCGGCCCGATGGGGGCCGCGCTGCACGGGCCGTACATCGTGACGTTCGTGCTGTTCTCGCTCGGCATCAGCGTGCTGGCGCTGCGGCTGGGCAGACGGCTCACTCCCGTACAGGACCAGCCCTCGCTCGTGTCGAGGTCGCGGGTGGTGGCCACGCACAAGCCGGCCGAGCAGCTGGAGCCCGCTGCCTGACGAGGCACGCGGGAAGGACTACGCGGGCAGGGCGAACTCGCACCACACCGCTTTGCCGCCGCCCGGAGTGCGGCGGCTCCCCCAGGACGAGGCGATCGTCGCGACGATGGAAATCCCGCGGCCCGCCTCGTCCTCCGTATCCGCCCGGCGGCGGCGCGGCAGGTGGTCGTCGCCGTCCGTCACCTCGATGATCAGGCGGCGGTCGGTGCGGCGGAGTCTGAGGCGCATGGGCGGGATGCCGTGCTGGAGGGAGTTGGCGACCAGCTCGCTGGCGGCCAGCACCCCCAGGTCGTGCAGCTCGGGCGAGAAACGCCAGGAGGCCAGGACGCCGGAGGCGAAGGCGCGGGCACGCGGCGCCGCTTCGATGCCGCCGAGCAGCTCGAGGGCGGCGTTGTGGAAGAGCTCGGCGGACACGCCCGTACGCGTGGGGTGCTGCACGACCAGTACGGCCACGTCGTCGTCGTGCTCTGCGGTCACTCCCAGCGAACGGATCAGCCGGTCGCAGACAACCTGCGGTGTGCCGGTCGCTCCGCTCAGCGCGCGCTCCAGGGCGGCCACTCCCTCGTCGATGTCCTCGCCGCGGCGCTCGACAAGACCGTCCGTGTAGAGGACGGCACTGGAGCCGGGCGGGAGGGCGATGGTGCCGGACGTGTGGAGCCAGCCGCCGGTGCCCAGCGGCGGGCCCGTCGGTTCCTCGGCGCGGCGGACTGTGCCGTTCTCGTCCCGCACGAGGATCGGGAGGTGACCCGCCGACGCGTAGACGAGCCGGCCTTCGTTCGGGTCGTGGACGGCGTAGACGCAGGTGGCGATCTGGCTGGCGTCGATTTCGGAGGCCAGGCCGTCGAGCAGCTGGAGCACCTCGTGCGGCGGGAGGTCGAGGCGGGCGTAGGCCCGTACGGCCGTGCGGAGCTGGCCCATGACGGCGGCCGCGCGCACGCCGCGGCCCATCACGTCGCCGATGACGAGCGCGGTGCGGCCGGCGCCGAGGGTGATGACGTCGTACCAGTCGCCGCCGACCGCGGCGTCCGTGCCGCCCGGTTGATATGTCGCGGCGATGCGAAGATCGTCGGGCTGCTCCAGCTCCTGCGGGAGCAGCGACCTCTGGAGGGTGACAGCGGTCTCGCGGTGGCGGCGCTCGCTGGCACGCAGCCGCTCGGCGGCTTCGGCGTGGTCGGTGACGTCGGCGGCGAAGACGAGGACTCCGCCGCCTTCCTTGGGGCTCTCGGCGGGCAGGCAGGTAACGGTGTACGAGCCTTGGCCGCGGACCTTGCGGGACTTGACGGTGCGGGGCTTGCCGCTGCGCAGCACCTGGTCCATGAGCGGCAGCAGGCCCAGTTCGGCGAGCTCGGGGCAGGTGTCGGCGGCAGCCGCGCCGACCGGGCGGGGGCCGAAGGCCGAGGCGTACGCGTCGTTGACGTACGCGACGCGGTGCTCGGTGCCGTACACCAGGGCGACCAGGGCGGGCAGTCGGCCGAGGATCTCGGGTACGGAGAAGTCATCGAGGGCGGGGACGTCGGACAGGGGCTCCGGCCGCTGTTCGTACTCACCGCGGGCCGCCGGCACGGAGCCTTCCCCTCGCTGAGCGGGGGAGATCTCACGGTCGGTCCTCCGCGCTGCGGCGCGACGCTGCGTCGTCCCAGGGAGCCTTGCGCTCCAACGCGTGAAGTTCACTGACTTTCTAGCCTCAATGGTTGTCGCCAAGGGTCACTCTGTGCAGGTGTGAGCCCACCTATGGTCACACGTCCAGTGTGACCGACCGGACTGACAGTCCTCGTCGTCCGGTTCCCTCAGTTCCCTCTGGAGCCGCTCCGCGGGCCGCTTTCGGAGCCGGGCTCGGGTTCGGGCTTCGGCCCGGGCGGGGAACCGGGCTGGGGGCCGGGCGGGGAACCGGGTTTGGGCCCCGGTTTGGGGCCGTGGTGCGGTCCGCTGTCGGGCCCGTGGCCCGGGCGTTTGCCGCCCGCGGCGAGTTCGAATTCGGCGCGCGGGTGTTCCAGCGAGCCGAGGGAGACGATCTCGCGCTTGAACAGCCCGGACAAGGTCCACTCGGCGAGCACCCGGGCCTTGCGGTTGAAGGTGGGGACGCGGCTGAGGTGATACACGCGGTGCATCAGCCAGGCCGGATAGCCCTTGAGCTTACGGCCGTAGACATGCGCGACGCCCTTGTGGAGGCCGAGGGAGGCGACCGATCCGACGTACTTGTGGGCGTACTCCTTGACGGGCTCGCCGCGCATCGACGCCGTGATGTTCTCGGCCAGGACCTTGGTCTGGCGCACGGCGTGCTGGGCGTTGGGCGCGCATTCCTTGCCCGGTTCTTCGGCGGTTACGTCCGGGACGGCCGCGGCGTCGCCGGCTGACCAGGCGTGGTCGACGCCGGCGACGGTGAGCTTGGCGGTGCAGACGAGCCGGCCGCGCTCATTGAGCGGCAGATCCGTGGCGGAGAGGACGGGAGCCGGCTTGACGCCCGCGGTCCAGACGACCGTGCGGGTCGGGAAGCGGGTGCCGTCGCTGAGTACGGCGATACGGTCCTCGCAGGAGTCCAGGCGGGTTTCGAGGCGTACGTCGATATTGCGCGAACGCAGCTCGCGGATGGCGTACTTGCCCATCTTCTCGCCGACCTCGGGGAGGATGCGGTTGCTGGCCTCGACGAGGATCCATTTCAGGTCCTCGGGCTTGATGTTGTGGTAGTAACGCGCGGTGTAGCGGGCCATGTCCTCCAGCTCGGCGAGTGCCTCCACGCCCGCGTAGCCGCCGCCGACGAAGACGTAGGTGAGGGCCGCGTCGCGGATCGCGGGGTCGCGGGTGGAGGAGGCGATGTCCATCTGCTCGATGACGTGGTTGCGCAGGCCGATGGCTTCCTCGACGGTCTTGAAGCCGATTGCGTATTCGGCGAGACCGGGGATCGGGAGGGTGCGGGAGATCGAGCCCGGCGCTATGACGAGCTCGTCGTACGTGATCTCCACCGCGCCGGTGCCCTCCTCCGCGGTGGCGAGTGTGGTGACGGTCGCGGTGCGCTTGCCGTGGTCGACTGCCTTGGCCTCGCCGATGACGATCTTGCAGTTGTCGAGCACTCTGCGCAGGGGGACCACGACATGACGCGGGGAGATGGAACCGGCGGCCGCTTCCGGGAGGAAGGGCTGATACGTCATGTACGGGTCGGGCGTGACCACCATGATCTCCGCCTCGCCGCGTGCCAGCTCCTGCTTCAGTTTCCGCTGGAGACGCAGTGCCGTGTACATCCCGACGTAGCCGCCACCGATGATGAGAATGCGCGCGCCCGGCGGGGGGCCGGGGGTCGTCCCCCGGAAGTTAGCAGCCTTCACCATCCCATGAGGCAACGGCCTCAGGCGTTTGTCCACAGCCCCGGCAAATTGTGTGACCGGAGGCTTCGCGCCACTCTGCGGCGGCGCTCCGCCGGGCGGCGGGGAAGGTGTGCAGGTCAGACCCTGCGAGGGGGGTTATGGGAGGGGGCCTAAACAGGAACCTTCCGGCCCTTGCGCCGATCGGGGGGCGCTCCGTGCGGAACTACCCCCTTCTGAATTGACCCTGGCTCAACTATGTTCGTACCTCGTCGGGGTGTCCGGTCAAGGCACGCTCGACAGACTGGGCGGGGAGGTCTCCGGGGGGAGACATCATGACCGGGGGAACGTGTATGACCATTCAGAATTCGCATTGGCAGGCTGCCGTCGCACAGGGTTCGGCGGCCGACGGGATCGGACGGGCGGGATCGAGCGGGGCCAGCCGCTCGGCGCCGCTGCGTGTGGACGCACAGCGCAATCTCGAGCATGTACTGCGGGCGGCTCGCGAGGTGTTCGGCGAGCTGGGGTACGGCGCGCCGATGGAGGACGTGGCGCGCCGGGCCAGGGTCGGCGTCGGGACGGTCTACCGCCGCTTCCCGAGCAAGGACGTCCTGGTGCGGCGCATAGCCGAGGAGGAGACCTCCCGGCTGACGGAGCAGGCGCGTACGGCTCTGGGGCAGGAGGAGGAGCCGTGGTCGGCGCTCTCCCGTTTCCTTCGTACGTCGGTGGCTTCGGGCGCGGGACGGTTGCTGCCGCCGCAGGTGCTGCGGGTGGGCGTGGACGCCGACGAGTCGACGGCTGTTGTACCGGACGGGGCGCGGTTGCCGCATCAGCGGGTCGGCGCGCAGCCCGGGCTGCGGGTGGTAGGGCCGCGTCCGGTGCCGGCCCAGGAGCAGGACGACACGGGAGCGGCGGATCTGCTGGAGATCGTCGGGCAGCTGGTCGACCGGGCGCGGGCGGCGGGTGAGCTGCGCGGCGATGTGACCGTGGCGGACGTGCTGCTGGTGATAGCCACGGCCGCGCCTTCGCTGCCGGATGCGGCGCAGCAGGCGGCGGCTTCGGCCCGGCTGCTGGACATCCTGCTGGAGGGGCTGCGGCCGCGGTCCGCGTGAGGTGCGACGGCGGTAGTTAGCGCTCCGCCCCCTCTGTCCTGCTCGCCAACTGACTTTTGCACAAGGCAGGTTGAGCCTTCCCGAACGAGTGAGGGACAGCTCGGATTCGGGAAGGCTCCCCGGATGAGTGGTTGACGTTGCAGGGGGTACGGACCCATGGCGCTCTGTGGCACTCTGGGCCGGTGTTCGGGTCTGATGGTGCTTACGGGGGCTTCCGCGATGAGCGGTGACGGTCGGGACGAGTCACTCGACGGATCGGGCGGCACTGAGCCGGCCGAGCTGCCATCTCGGCAGGTGCCCAGCCAGGGCGGGCCCGGTGGGTCGTCCGCGGCGCCCGGCGCCGCGGGTCCTGCCGGTGCGTCCGGCGTGTCCGGTTCCGGGGTGGGTGGCGCGCACGAGCATGCCGTGCCGTCGCAGCCCACGGGCGGGAGCCTCGACTCCGTAACTCCGCCGCCAGAACTGCCGGCGTCCGACGCCGAATTGCTCCAGCGGATGCGCGACGGCGACGACAGCGCCTACGAGGAGCTGTTCCGCCGCCACTCGGTCGCCGTCCGCCGATATGCGCGCACCTGCTGCCGGGACGCGCACACCGCCGACGATCTGACGGCCGAAGTGTTCGCGCGGACACTGCAGGCGGTACGCGGGGGCTCGGGGCCCGAGCAGGCCGTGCGGGCGTATCTCCTCACGACCGTCCGGCGCGTCGCCGCCGCCTGGATGAAAACGGCAAAGCGGGAGCAACTGGTCGAGGACTTCGCGGTGTTCGCCGCGGAGGCCGCCCGCAGCTCGGATGCGGCCAGCGACGCCGCGCTCGATCTGGGCGCCGATGTGCGCGCGATGCACCAGGCGGAGCAGTCGCTGGCGGTCCGGGCCTTCCGCTCACTGCCCGAGCGCTGGCAGGCGGTGCTCTGGCACACCACCGTCGAGGAGGAGTCGCCGAGCGAGGTCGCGCCGCTCTTCGGGCTGACCGCCAACGCCACGGCGGTGCTGGCCAGCCGGGCCCGCGAGGGCCTCAAGCAGGCCTATCTGCAGGCTCATGTGAGCAACGCGCTCACCTCGGGCGGCGACTGCGCCCGGTACGCCGACCGGCTGGGGGCGTATGCCCGCGGGGGTCTGCGGATGCGGGCCGAGCGAGGGCTGCGCAAGCACCTGGACGAGTGCGCCAAGTGCCGGCTGGCCGCGCGGGAGCTCGCGCATGTCAACGCCGGGATTCCGGCGCTGCTGCCGATCGCGGTCATCGGCTGGTTCGCCGCCGGTTACTCCCTCAAGGTCGCCGGGGTCGTGGCCGGGGCCGCGGGGGCGGCGGGGGCCGGTGCGGCCGCCGCCACGGGCGGTGCGCCCGGCGCCTCCGGAGGTGCGGCCGGTGGAACAGCGGCATCGGAGGGGCTGGGCGCACCGGCGAAGGCGAGTATCGCGGCGGCGATTGCCATCGCGGTGGCCGCCGGGCTGGTGTGGGCGTTCTCGGGCGACGACCCCCAGACCGCGCCGAAGCCCGAGGCGAAGCCCGCGGCCGTGCTACCCGTAGTGCCGCAGAAGCCCGCGCCGTTACCGAAACCGGAGCCTCCGGGCCCGCCCGCGCTGGAGCAGGCCCCGCCGCCGGGGAATTCCTCGCCGGCGGCGGGGCCCACGGCGACCACCGAGCCAACCATGGAGCCGACGCCGACACCCTCGCCTGCCCAGCCAGGGCCCAAGCTGCCTGCCCCGCCCGCCCCCAAGCCCACGCCGAAGCCGACGCCCACCCCGTCCACCCCGCCTCCCGCGCCGGCCTTGCGGGTCTACCAGGTCAACCGGCTGGAGTACGGCGTGCGGGGCGACCACACCGGGCCCGAGGTCCGCCTGCGTGGGAGCACCTGGCTCTGGCAGCGCTCGGGCATGTCGATCGACGGCACGCGGTACGGACACGGGGTGACCGTGCACGCCAAGTCCTCCGTCACCATCGACCTCAACCGGCAGTGCGCCGGTTTCGACGCGCTGGTCGGCGTCGACGACCTGACGCTGGGCCTGGGCGCGATGCGCTTCTCCGTCCACGGCGACGGTGCTCGGCTGTGGCGGTCCCCAGTGATGCGCGGTGGGGACGCGGCCGTGCCGGTCCATGTGTCGCTCGCCGGAGTGAAGACGATCCGGCTGGTCGTCGAACCGCTCAGGGCGCTCGACTCGGCGGCCCTCGGAGACTGGGCCCTGTCCCGGATCAGCTGCCGCTGACAGGACCCGGCCGCAGTCCGGCCGCAGGGTCTCGGCGCCCACACGCACCGGGGCGGCAACGCCACGGCGCCCACGGCCCCGGGCCACCCCGTAGCCGTCACCCCGACTGCAGCGTCGGTCTCGGCGGAACGCCTCCCGCCACCGCCCGCTGCCTCGGCGCCGCCGTGCCCGTCCAGCATGTACCCCGGCGCGAGAGCAGCCTCCGTAGCCACAGTTCCGTCGAGATCAGGTCCGCCAGGCCGTCCAGCGGGACCGGTTCGCCCTCGGACGCCGCGCGGAGGGCCTTGCGGATGACGCGGGCCTCCACCAGGCCCGCGTCCGCGAGCAGCGGGGCGTCGAAGAGTGCGATCAGGTGGGGGAGCGATGCGCGCAGACCCGTGCGGGCCGCTGCCGTGGACAACGCTTGGCTTGTCGCGCCCCAGCCCGGGGGCAGGTCGTGGATGCCCGCGCCCGCGAGGACCTTGCGGAGGATCTCCGCGCGGGCGCCCGGCTTGACCCGTAGCGATTCGGGAAGGTCGCGGCAGGCCCGTACGACCTGGTTGTCCAGAAAGGGCGCATGCAGGCGCTGACTGCGGATCTCCGCCGCCTGTTCCAGGATCCGCTGGTCCGACGCGTGGCGGGTGAGCGCCGCCCGGGCGCGGGCCTCGCCGGGGCGCAGGACCGACGTCGGGCGCGTCGCCGCCCCCGTCAGGCGAACCGATACTTCAGCAAGCGCCTCACCCGTCAGCCAGCGCGCCGCAGGCCCCGGCCGGGACCAGGTCAGCGCAGCGAGCGACGCCCCCAGCGGTCCGGTGCCACCCCGCAGGCCGCCGGGACGGTTCGCCTCGAGCAGCCGGTCCGCCGCCGTCTCCAGGCCGGTGCGGTAGGGCGTACGGGCCAGCCGCCGCGCCGCCCGGTACAGAGTCACCGGGATGAACAGCGACTGCGGCGAGGGACCCTCGGCGCGCGCCAACGCCGCGGCCGGGCGCAGCAGATGGCGACGCCGCCGGTCCAGCAGCAGGTCCGCCAGGCGCGCCGGATGCGCGTCCAGGACCTGCCGCGCACCCGCCCCCGTGAAGTGGTCGGCGCTCCCCGCGGCCAGCCGGCTGCGGTTACGCTCCGCCGTGACCAGCGACGGCGCGGGCTCGTCGGTCAGCGGCCCGTCGAGGCCCGCGTACGGCAGGCTCTCCTCCCCGGCCGCGACCACCACATGGTGCAGCCGCGGATTCGCCGCGATCGCCCGCGCCCGTTCCAGCTCGGCCTCTTCCGCCTCACGCCCGCCCGTCGCCAGATCGTTGAAGGTGACGGCGAGCAGCCGCTCCCCCGCGCCCGTGCCGTGGCCGAGCACCGTGCCGGGCCGTCCCGGCAGCCCCGCCGCCAGCAGCGCGATCGTGCCGGACGCACTGCCGCCGGACAGGTCCGCGCCGATCCCCGGAGCCGGACCCCCGCGCGCGGCGCGCCGTTCCGCAGGCCCCATCCCCGGTACGGGGCCGGGGTCGGGCGGCAGGGTCTCGGGCGCGTGTCGCGGCGCGGTGAGCCTGGCCCGTACCGCATCGATCAGCGCGTCGCGTACGCCGTTCACCGCGCGCTCCGCCTCGATCTGCGGCCCGGCCACGGCGAGCGAGGCGACCCGCTCGTATCCGGTGATCTCCCTCGACCCCTCGCGCAGGATCAGCGCGTGCCCCGGTGGGATGCGCTTCACACCGTCGTACGGAGTCGAGTCGCGCAGCGCCTCCGGCGTCTCCGGACAGGCGAGCAGCGCCGCCAAGTGCCCAATGTCCAGCTGTGCTTCGATCAGGTCGGCGAGCGGCAGCGCGGCGGTCGCGTACGCGGTGCCGTTCGCCCACGGCGTGTAGAAGACGGGTCTCGCCCCGGCGAGATCGCCGACGATCGTGATCCGGCGGCCGGCCTGCACAACGCACGTATAGCTGCCGGCCCACGCGGTCAGATGCCTGAGCGCCCCGCCGCGCGCCGCGAAGAGCCCGACGCGCAGTTCCTCGTCAGTGGCCGCGCAGCAGCCGAGGACAGCAAGCTTGGTGATGGCATCGACGGTGACGACGCGCACCTCGTCGGGTCGCCAGTCACCGACCGCCCAGAGCGGATCCGGGTCGCCCCAAAGGAGTTGGGCGCCCACGGGGTGGACGGTGCGGCCCTCGTCGGACGAGCCGACGGCCCCGGCCGTACCGAAGTTCGCGGCGATACTGCTCCAGCCCACCAACCACCGCATCGCCGCCTCCACAGGCTGTGGACAAACCCGGCCCCTGGCCGTTGCCGCCCGGGAAGTTGCCGCTTCGAGAACATGCTGCCACGTAGGCGGCGCACAGGAGGGGCTCCGGATCGCACGCGCAGAAAGGGAACGCGCCCCTGGCATTGGCGATTTGGCGACGTTCCAGGACACATCCAGGACACGACGGGAAGGACGGCCGACGCCCACACAGGCGCAAAAGGGATGCGAAGGACGGTCAGCATTCAGCCATTCTGCGGATATCCTCACGGCCGCTGACCCGTCCCCCACCGGTGCACACACGCAGTCCGGGAGGCGCTGTTCGCCTCCCGGACCGGTCCGCCACCCGCGGGGATTGAGGCAGCGGTGTCCCCCAGCCCACTGGTTCCAGTACGCAGTGGGCCGACCCACGCAGGACTCATCGAAGCGCCCGCCCACCGGCCCGGCCAGAGCGCACGGACGGGCGCACGGCCACACACCCGGAGCACGCCAGGGAGCACGACGACGACCCGCCATCCACCCGCCGTCTCCTCCAACGCACAACAATCTCGCCATACGGAACACGGCCCCTTAACGGTCGGGATGCGGCGAACTACGCTGGGTTTACTGATGTTCTCCGTACGGGTGCATATTCCGAGGGGCTCGGCCAGGTGCTTTTGCAGCCGGGACCCCAGAGCTGCTCGGAAGCTGTTCACCAGCGGAGGACACAGCACGAATGCCGTGCGCCCAGGCAGCGACGCGGCGGCCGTCTGTGTGTCGAGGGGTGGCGCATGTCCAGGGAGCAACGCGGGCCGAACGAAAAGCTCGGCACCGTTCTCGCCCTCGCGGGAATCAGCAACGCCGGCCTCGCCCGGCGGGTCAACGACCTCGGCGCGCAGCGCGGTCTGACCCTTCGTTACGACAAGACCTCCGTGGCGAGATGGGTGTCCAAGGGCATGGTGCCGCAGGGTGCCGCGCCCCATCTCATCGCCGCCGCGATCGGCGCCAAGCTGGGCCGTCCGGTGCCGCTGCACGAGATCGGTCTGGCGGACGCCGACCCGGCCCCCGAGGTCGGGCTCGCCTTCCCGCGCGATGTGGGCGAGGCGGTGAAATCGGCCACCGAGCTGTACCGCCTGGATCTGGCGGGGCGGCGGGCGGGCAGCGGCGGCATCTGGCAGTCGCTGGCCGGTTCCTTCGCGGTGAGCGCTTACGCGACGCCCGCGTCCCGATGGCTGATAACCCCCGCCGACTCGTCGGTCGAGCGATCGGTCGACGCGGCGGACGACACCCCCGCCCGCGTGGGTCACAGCGACGTGGCCAAGCTCAGGGAGGCGGCGGAGGACGCGCGGCGCTGGGACTCCAAGTACGGCGGTGGGGACTGGCGTTCGTCAATGGTGCCGGAGTGTCTGCGGGTGGACGCCGCGCCGCTGCTCCTGGGGGCGTATTCGGACGAAGTGGGGCGCGCGCTGTTCGGCGCGGCCGCCGAACTGACCCGGCTGGCCGGGTGGATTGCCTTCGATACGGGCCAGCAGGAGGCGGCGCAGCGGTACTACATCCAGGCGCTGCGGCTGGCCCGCGCGGCGGCGGACGTGCCGTTAGGGGGCTACGTACTGGCTTCGATGTCGCTGCAGGCGACGTACCGCGGCTTCGCGGACGAGGGCGTGGACCTGGCCCAGGCGGCCCTGGAGCGCAACCGTGGACTCGCCACCGCCCGCACGATGAGCTTCTTCCGGCTGGTGGAGGCCCGGGCGCATGCGAAGGCGAGCGACGCGCCGGCGGCGGGGGCCGCGCTGAAAGCGGCGGAGGGCTGGCTGGAACGCTCACGGGAGGGCGACGCGGACCCGTCCTGGCTGGGCTTCTACTCGTACGACAGGTTCGCCGCGGACGCCGCTGAGTGCTACCGCGATCTGAAGGCGCCGCGCCAGGTGCGGCGCTTCACCGAGCAGGCCCTGTCGCGGCCCACTGAGGAGTTCGTTCGCTCGCACGGGCTGCGGCTCGTGGTGTCGGCCGTCGCCGAACTGGAGTCGGGAAACCTGGACGCGGCGTGCGCGGCGGGCACGCGCGCGGTGGAGGTCGCGGGACGGATCTCCTCGGCACGGACCACGGAGTACGTACGGGATCTGCTGCACCGGCTGGAGCCGTACGGCGACGAGCCGCGGGTGGTGGAGCTGCGGGAGCGGGCCCGGCCGCTGCTGGTGACTCCGGCGTAGCACGGCCCGATGGCGCGCGACCCGGCTCACCTGGCTGGTTTAAGACCATTGTCGGTGGGCCAGTGCACTATCGGGGTGGGAGGTGACGCGGTGACGGCGTCCGGGCAGGACTTCGCCCATGGCTACGGGCACAGCCATGGGCATGGCTTCGACTGTGACGTGCTGGTGATCGGCGGCGGGATCGTCGGCCTGTCGACGGCGTATGCGCTCACGCGCGCGGCTCCCGGCACCCGGGTGACCGTTCTGGAGAAGGAGCCCGGGCCCGCGCGGCACCAGACCGGCCGGAACAGCGGAGTGATCCACAGCGGGATCTACTACCGGCCGGGGTCGCTCAAGGCGCGGTTCGCGGTGCGCGGGGCGGCCGAGATGGTCAAGTTCTGCGCGGAGTACGGCATCGAGCACAAGGTCACCGGGAAGCTGATCGTGGCCACCGGCCGGGAGGAGCTGCCGCGGCTGCACGCACTGGTCCAGCGCGGCCGGGAGAACGGCATTCCGGTGCGGGAGCTGGGCCCCGCCCAGATCATGGAGTACGAGCCGCAGGTGCGGGGCCTCGCGGCGATCCGGGTCGGCACCACGGGGGTGTGCGATTTCGGAGCGGTGGCGGCGCAGCTGGGGGCCGCGTCCGACGCGGACATCCGGTACGGCGAGGAGGCCGCCGAGATCGACCGCCGCAGTTGGGGCGTCGCCGTGCGTACGGCATCGGGGGCGGTGGTCAGGGCACGGGTGCTGGTCAATTGCGCGGGGCTGCACTGCGACCGGGTTGCGCTGCTGGCGGGCGACGAGCCGGGGATGCGGATCGTCCCCTTCCGGGGCGAGTACTACGAGCTGACGCGGCCCGAGCTGGTCCGGGGCCTGGTCTACCCCGTCCCGGACCCGGCCTTCCCGTTCCTCGGGGTCCACCTCACCCGCGGCATCGACGGCGGCGTCCACGTCGGGCCGAACGCGGTCCCGGCGCTTGCCCGCGAGGGCTACAGCTGGTCGGCGGTCCGCCCCCGGGACATGGCACAGACGCTGGCCTGGCCGGGCTCGTGGCGGGTCGCCCGCAGGCACTGGCGGTACGGAGTGGGGGAGCTGCACCGCTCGCTGTCGAGACGGGCGTTCGCGACGGCGGTGCAGAAGCTGCTCCCGGCGGTGACCGAGGACGATCTACGCCCCGTCCCTGCGGGGGTGCGGGCGCAGGCGGTGCTGCGGGACGGGACGCTGGCGGACGACTTCCTGATCCGCGAGGCCCCGCGCACGGTGCATGTGCTCAACGCGCCGTCCCCGGCGGCGACGGCGTCGCTGCCGATCGGCCGCGAGGTGGCGCGCAGGGCCCTGACCGCGCTGACGGGCGGCAACCTGGCTCGTGCGAGCCGCTAGCCCGGGCGGGCCATGCCGCTCGACGCCTGATTTCAAGTCCGTCCGGCGTTCACGGACAAAGCCGACTGCCGGGCGGACGGGCTCCACCCGCAGGCCCCCGTAGAATTGACGCCACTGTGTCTGAGCTCCGAAACCACACCCCCGACGGCCCCCCGGCCCCCATCCGCGCCAACCGCGAGCCCCGCTTCCCCGGCGGGCCCGTCGCCGATCCCGCCGGGTCGCACCATGAGCGGCGTATCCGCAGCTTCCAGCCGCGGCGGAGCCGCGTGACCGCCGGGCAGGGCGACGCGCTTCAGCGGCTGTGGCCCGTCTGGGGTCTCGACATCGACGGGCACCGCGTCCTCGACCTCGATGAGATGTTCGGCGGGCTGCCCGTCGTCCTGGAGATCGGGTTCGGGATGGGCGAGGCCACCGCGCAGATGGCCGCCGAGGACCCCGCCACCGGGATTCTGGCCGTCGACGTCCACACCCCCGGCCAGGGCAATCTCCTCGGTCTCGCGGAGCGGAACGGGCTGTCCAACATCCGGGTGGCCAACGGCGACGCGATCATCCTCCTGCGGGAGATGCTCCCGCCCCGCTCGCTCGACGGGCTGCGCGTCTTCTTCCCCGACCCCTGGCCCAAGAAGCGGCACCACAAGCGGCGGCTGATCCAGCCCGAGTTCCTCTCCCTCGCCGCCACCTGCATGAAGCCCGGCGCGATCCTGCACTGCGCGACCGACTGGGAGCCGTACGCCGAGCAGATGCTCGAGGTGATCTCCGCGTACCCGGACTTCGAGAACACCCAGGAGGACGGCGGCTACGCCCCGCGCCCCGCCTTCCGCCCGCTCACCCGGTTCGAAGGACAGGGCCTGGACAAGGGCCACAAGGTGCACGACCTGCTGTTCCGCCGCGCGTTGGGACCCGCGTAACCCTGAGTAGCACCCCGGACACCATCGCCAGTTGTCAGTGTCCCTCGTTAGGGTCAATGGGTGTCCGAGTCGCCCCCGCAGGACCCCGCACCGCATCCGGCGGTCCCGGCGTTCGAGGAGCAGCACCTCGCCGAGCTGCTCACCGCCGTACCGGAGCGTGCCCGCTGGCGCTACAAACCGCGCCGCGCCTCCCGGCTCTGGCACAGCAGAGCGGTACGGGCGGGGGCGCTGATCACCCTCCTCGCCCTCTCCGGCCTCGTCATCCTCGCGCTCGTACGCGAACAGACCGGCACCCACGGCTTCCTGGTCGGTCTCGGCCTCGCGACCCTTCCCGTCCCGCTCCTCACCGCGGCCTTCCGCTGGCTGGACCGGGTCGAGCCGGGCCCCTGGCGGAATCTGCTGTTCGCGTTCGCCTGGGGCGCGTTCGCCGCCGCCCTCGTCGCGATCATCGCGAACTCCTTCGCGACCCGCTGGATAGCCACCGCCACCGCCGACCCGGCGAGCGCGGACACGCTCGGCGCGACGGTGATAGCCCCGATCGTCGAGGAGAGCGCGAAGGCCACGGCGATCCTGCTGATCTTCATCTTCCGCAGACGGGACTTCACCGGGATCGTCGACGGCGTGGTCGTGGCCGGCTTCACCGCGACCGGCTTCGCCTTCACCGAGAACATCCTCTACCTGGGCACCGCCTTCGGCGAGGACCAGGAGATAGGCACATCGGGGTTCGCCTCGGTGACCGCGGCGACCTTCTTCGTACGCGTCGTCATGGCGCCGTTCGCGCACCCGCTCTTCACCGTGCTGACCGGCATCGGCTTCGGGATCGCCGCGCGCGCCGCCCAGCGCCAGCGCATCCGCCGGATCGTGCTGCCGCTGCTCGGCCTCGCCCTCGCCATGGGCATGCACGCCCTGTGGAACGGCTCGTCGTCGCTCTTCGGCCCGTGGGGCTTCTACGCCGTGTACGGAGCGTTCATGGTCCCCGCCTTCGGGCTGCTGACCTGGCTGACGATCTGGACCCGTCAGCGCGAACTGCGCACGATATCCGCCGAGCTGCCCGCGTACGCCGCGGCCGGCTGGCTGACCGCCGCCGAGCCGCCGGCGCTCTCCTCGATGCGGGCGCGCACGATGGCCCGCGAGGTCGCCCGCCGCGCGCACGGACCGGCCGCCGCGCACGCCGTGTCGGAGTACCAGCGGTTCGCGACGTCCCTGGCCTTTCTGCGCCACCGGGCCCACCGCGACGCGGCGGGCCCGGACTTCGCGGAGCGCGAGCAGGAGCTGCTGCACCACCTGTGGCAGCGCAAGGACGTCGCCGGTCCCGCGCTGACGTACGCGGCACGGGCGACGGGCCGGGTACGGACACCGCCGCCGCACCGCGACTACGGCGGCTACAACCCGTACCGCGGCTAGGCCCTGTCCGCCCGGACAGGGCCTAGCCTTCACCGGGCCTCCGACGGACCCGATGTCCTCAATGGCCCCCAGACCTCGTCCGGGGGAACCTCACGCGCTCGAAGTGGCCGACGCCGCGGTCAGCTCGGCCAGCTCGTCGGCCGTCAGCTCCAGCTCGGCGACCGCGGTCAGCGCGGGCAGCTGCTCGACCGTGCGGGCCGAGGCGATCGGCGCGACGACGGTCGGCTGCGCGGCCAGCCAGGCGAGCGCGACGGTCGCGACCTGCGCGCCACGTGCCTTGGCGACCTTGTCGAGCGCAGCGAGGACCGTCAGGCCCGGCCCGTTCTCCAGGTGCTCGCCGGCGCCCGCGGCCCGTGCGCTGTCCACCGTCACACCCGGCCGGTACTTACCAGTGAGGAAACCGGACGCGAGCGCGGAGTAAGGGACGGCAGCGAGCCCGGCACGGGCGACGGTGTCTTGTAGATCGCCCTCGTACGTATCGCGGGAGATGAGGTTGTACTCCGGCTGCAGGGCGACATAACGGGCAAGCCCCTCGCGCTCCGAGAAGTCCAAAGACGCCTGGAGCCGCTCTGCGCTGATGTTGGACGCGGCGATGGCACGGACCTTGCCGTCCTGCACCAGCTGGTCGAGGGCGGTGATGATCTCCTCGACGGGGACGCTCAGGTCGTCGTAGTGCGTGTAGTACAGGTCGATGTAGTCGGTACGCAGCCGCTTCAGGGATTCCTCAGCCGCGGCCTTGACAATGTTGGCGGACAGTCCCTGGTACTGGGGGTGCGCGCCGACCTTGCTCGCGACGACGACGTCGGAGCGGTTGCCGCGCGCGGCGAGCCAGTTGCCGATGACGGTCTCGGACTCGCCGCCCTCGTTGCCCGGTGCCCAGTAGGCGTACATGTCGGCAGTGTCGACGAAGTTGCCGCCGGCGGCGGTGTACGCGTCGAGCACGGCGAAGGACTGCGCCTGGTCGGCGGTCCAGCCGAAGACATTGCCCCCGAGGGCGAGCGGGGAAACAGCGATGTCGGACGAGCCGAGAGTTCGGAGAGTAGTCATGGTTTGATCAACGGCCGTGGTGGTACGCGCTATTCCGTTCTACGCGCTGTACCGGCAGCCCTGGCCTCGGGGGGTGTGCGCCAGGGCTGCCGGGGACTGTGGCGCACGATCAGATGCTGAGGCCCTTGCCGCGCAGCCACGCCATGGGGTCGAGCCCCGACCCACCCGGCGTGTGGACCTCCAGGTGCAGGTGCGGGCCCGTCACGTTGCCCGTCGCGCCGACGCGGCCGATCGTCTCGCCCGTCGTCACCTGCTGGCCCGCGCTCGCGGTCATCGAGGACAGATGGCAGTACCAGACCTCGGTACCGTCGGCGAGCTCGAGGACGATGCGGTAGCCGTAAGAGCCGGACCAGCCCGCCGACTTGACGGTGCCGCCGTGGACCGCCTTGGCCGGCGTGCCCGTCGGGGCGGCGAAGTCCAGGCCGGTGTGGTGGCCCGAGGACCACATGGAGCCGGACTCGCCGTACGTGGAGGTGATCGTGTACGAGGACGTGGGCAGGGCGAAGCTCTTCGCGAGCTTGGCCAGCCGTGCCGCCTCCGCCTTCGCCGCCGCCGCCTCCTCGGCCTTGCGCTTCTCGGCCTCGGCCTTGGCCTCCGCCGCGGTCTGCTGCTTCGCGGCCTCCGCCGCCGCCTTCTCGGCCGCGAGCTTCTCCGCGGCCGCCTTCGCCTCGGCGTCCGCCTCCGACTGCTGCTGCTCGGCCTGCTGGAGAATGCGGGCGCGCAGCGCCTCACCGGCGCCGGACGCGCTGTCCGTTCCGGCCCCGGTGCCGGGGTCCGCGGCGAGGGTCATCGCCGTGAGCGGGGCCGCGTTCACGTTCCCCGCGTCGGCGTCCGACGCGCCGTCGGACATCAGGGAGCCCACGCCCGGCAGGGACTGGGCATCAGGCAGGTTGTCCGCGATCGAATCGGGGAGGGATATGGAGACCGGCGGCTTGTCCTGCGCGGTGGCCATGCCGCCCGCGCCCACCGCGGCGATCACGCCGACGCCGAGCACCGTGGAGCTACGGGCGAGCCCGCCTCGCTGCTTCATGACACGGTGCCGGCCGCGCACCGGATGGACGGAATCCTCGGTGGGGTTCCATTCCTCCCATGCCCGCTCCGCCGGTTCGTCGCCGAAAAACTCAGTTTCCAGGGTTCCGAAGGGTGCTTCGGGGGCAGGCTTGTTGGACGCCACGGAGGCGTGCTCCTTCCTTCCTTCTCGCCTACCGGGTTAGCTGACGGGTTCGGAGCAGGAAGGTCTCCTACGGGCGCCTCGACCGCGGAAAGAGCGGCAAAGGTGCCCGATTCACCCCAATTGGTGGTTCCCCGGTTCCCTTGCGGGATTCGGCGCGTGCGCACGGTGCCGTCTCTTGCGACGACTGGGACGACCGCGCTGCGTTATCGAACGTTAATAGACTCCAGGGTCGTATTCCAAGCTGTTCCGACTGATCGTTAACGACTTCGGCGGGGACTTACCAGGACACAAGCGGCCGGAGTCGGGCGACTTGATCGGCACTCAGATCGGGGCCCCCACCTGACAGTGCATCAAATGTTATGCGGAGGGGTGCGCTTCGACTACGCACAGTGTCGGCCCTGCGTCGGCCCCGTGGCCGCGCGATGGCCATCACCTGCTCCGACGGTCAGAGCCTCCCAGAGCTCTGACCACCGGCACGATCCTGCGGCGGTCCGGCTGTCCCTCGGTGGGACGGCTGACCGCCAGCAGCGCCATGTCGTCCGTGGCTGCGCCGCCCGTATGCCGTCGTACGTCGTCGACGAGCGCGTCCAGCAGCTCCTCGGGCCCGGGAAAGAGCCGGCCCGCGAGCCGCTCGCCGAGGTCGTAGAAGACGCCGCCCGCGTCGCGCGCCTCGGACAGGCCGTCCGTATAGAGGAGCAGCGTGGCCCCGGGGGGGAGCGGATGCGCCTCCGACCGGTCCGGCCACGCGCCCAGTTCGCCCATTCCCAGGGGCAACGCGGGCCAGGTCGGCTCCAGGATGTCCAGGTCCCCGTCGGCGTACAGCACCAGCGGCTCCGGATGGCCCCGGTTCACCACCCGCACCACGGCGTCGCCGCGCGGGATCTCGGCGAGCACGGCGGTGGTGAACCCCTCGACGGCGTCCAGTTCGTCCCGCCGCGTGCCCTCGCGGGTCAGCGCCCGCTCAAGACGCGAGGCGACCCCTTCGAGCGAACTCTCCTGCTCGGCCGCCTCCCGGAAGGCCCCGAGGACCACGGCCACCGCTTCGACCGCCCCCAGCCCCTTGCCCCGTACGTCCCCAACCACCAGCCTGACCCCGAAGGGCGTGTCCTGTACGGCGAAGAGGTCGCCGCCGATAAAGGCGTCCGCCTGCGCCGCCTCGTACCGCGCGGCGATGCGCAGCCCGCCGATCCGCGCGGCGGGGGCGGGCAGCACGGCGCGCTGGGCGGCCTCGGCGATCACCCGGGCGGAGGCGAGGCGCTCACGGCCGATCCGTACGAGGCGGTTGATGAGCAGCGCGAGCCCGGCGACGGTGAGCACGGTGAACAGCTCGGTGAACGACGTGACCTCGGACACGGTCTCGTTGTAGTAGCGCAGACCGAGCACCGCCAGGCTCGCCGCGATGCCGGTCAGCAGAGTGGGGATCCAGGAAAAGAAGGGCGCGGCGATCAGCGGGGCGGCCGCGAAGAACGGCACGGCCGTGAATCTGGGCGGGGTGAAATAGTCGAAGACAAGACCGCCGATGATCATCAGCGTGGGCAGCACACGGACGAAACGAGGAGCGCTGTAGACGCCGTCCTGCTGTCGGTGCCCCACCTGTGATCTCCTGCCCGTCCGCCTGGCTGCGGACGGTACCGCGCCCTCCTCAGGCTGGCTGTAGCCGCGCCGGGCGGCGACTCACCATCGGCCAACCGGGCGACGCGGGTATGGTCGAGGGGATACGACAGTGGCCCGGCACTCTCGTCGAGTGCCGGGCCACTGTCTTCAGTAGCGGGGACAGGATTTGAACCTGCGACCTCTGGGTTATGAGCCCAGCGAGCTACCGAGC
>NZ_JBSFMS010000124.1:0-20964 GCF_053599675.1 Streptomyces sp. NPDC000880
GATGGTTGTGTGGTAACTCCCATCTTCGCAGGTCAGCAGGCACCTCTCTTCATTTCTCTATCCACGGGACACGGGACAGTCGGTGGATCGAGGCTTAGGAGCCTTGTCGAACAGCTTCCCGTCCTGCATCCCCGCTTGAGCCCGCTGGACCAGGACCACGCACCCGGTCACGTCGATGTCCCGGCGGCGGAGCGAGGCCAACTCACCGAACCGCAGAGTCGTAAAGGCCGCCAGCAGCCTCACCAGCGCCTTCCAACGCGCAGGCGTCTGGCGGACGGTCGGCATCATGCCGGGCGTCACCCGGGCCTGGCCGGAGGGGCAGTTCTACGGCCTCGACAACATCTACGACTCCCGGCACCTCGGGTACAACGGCCCGAACTTCAGCTGGGCGCCCGTACCCGACCAGTACAGCCTGTCCGCCTTCGAACGCCTGGAGAACGGCAAGCCGGGGCGCGGGCCGTTGATGGCGGAGATCATCCTGGTCTCCAGCCACAACCCCTGGGCGCCCATCCCGAAGATGATCGGCTGGGAGTCGTCCTGGACCCATCGCGGCTCAGCGGGCGGCGTCGGCGATGTGCTGGGTCCCGATCCGCTTGCGGAAGACCCAGTACGTCCAGCCCTGGTACAGCACTACGAGAGGCAGGGCGATCCCTACGCACCAGGTCATGATCGTCAGCGTGAGCGCGGTGGACGACGCGTTGTCGACCGTCAGGCTCCAGTCGTCGTTGAGCGAGGACGGCATGACGTTCGGGTAGAGCGTCAGGAAGAGCATGGTCACGGCGGCGACGATCGTCACTCCGGACAGGGCGAAGGACCAGCCCTCCCGCCCACTCATGTTGAGCACGATCGCCCCGACGAGCGCCACCACAGCAATGATCATCGCGACGAGGCTGTTGCCGTCGCCCCTGTCGATCTGCGTCCAGGTCAGAAAGCCCAGCGCGAGGACAGCCGTCACCAGGCCCAGCACCGTCGCCAGCCTGCGCGCCCGCAACCGGATGTCACCAATCGTCTTGAGGGCAGTGAACACCGCCCCGTGGAAGGTAAACAGAGCCAGCGTCACCAGCCCGCCGAGGATCGCATACGGGTTGAGCAGGTCGAGCAGGTTCCCGACGTACTCCTTGTTCGCGTCGATCTTCACTCCGCGCACGATGTTGCCGAAGGCGACGCCCCACAGTAGGGCGGGCAGCAACGACGTCCAGAAGATCGCGTGTTCCCAGTTGGTCTGCCAGCGCTCCTCGCTGCGCTTCGCCCGGTACTCGAAGGCCACGCCCCGGACGATGAGGCAGACCAGGATCAGCAGCAGCGGCAGGTAGAAGCCGGAGAAGAGGGTGGCGTACCACTCGGGGAAGGCGGCGAAGGTCGCGGCCCCCGCAGAGATCAGCCACACCTCGTTGCCGTCCCAGACCGGCCCGATGGCGTTGATGAGCACCCGCCGCTCGGTCCGGTCACGGGCCAGCAGCTTCGTGAGAACGCCGACCCCGAAATCGAAGCCCTCGAGGAAGAAGTAGCCGATCCACAGGACGGCGATGAAGACGAACCAGACGTCTTGGAGTTCCATGCCTTGCTCCTCCCGGTTCTCGGTTGTCGGTTCTGGGTTTCCGGTACGTGTCAGTACGAGAAGGCCATGGGGCGGTCGGCGTCCTTGTCGCCGCCGATCTTGGTGGGCGGGTTGAGGTCGGAGTCGGTGAGCTCGGGCGGGCCGGCCTTGACGTACTTCACGAGGAGCCTGACCGCGATGACGGCGAGGATCGCGTAGAGAGCGGTGAAGACGATCATCGAGGTGAGGACCTCCCCCTGGGACACACGAGGCGAGACTGCGTCGGCGGTCCGGAGTAGGCCGTAGGCGACCCATGGCTGGCGGGCCATTTCGGTGAAGATCCAGCCCCAGGAGTTGGCGATCAGCGGGAAGACCGTGGTGAGCAGCGCGAGCCGCCAGAACCAGGTGGTGGGTCTGGGGCCGAGCGCTCTGCCCTTGGTGAGGGCCAGGCGTGGCAGCTCGTCCTCGCGTGTCCGCAGCCCGGGAGCGAGCCAAAGCTTCCTGCGGGTCAGCCAGAGCCCGACGACGCCGATGAGGAAGGCGGCCAGGCCGAAGCCGATCATCCAGCGGAAGCCCCAATAGGCGACGGGGATGCTCGGCCGGTAGTCGCCGGGACCGTACTTCTTCTGCTCGGACCTGTTGACGTCGTTGATGCCGGGGACCGGGGAGGAGAAGTCGTCTTCGGCGAGGAAAGACAGCAGCGCTGGGATCTCGAGGGCGACCGTGTTGTGGCCCTTGTCGACGTCGCCGTAGGCGAAGACGGAGAAGGGCGCTGGTGCCTCGGTCTCCCACAGGGCTTCGGCTGCGGCCATCTTCATCGGCTGCTGGTCGAAGGAGTGATCACGTCGGCGAGGTATCTTCCTCCCGCGGCACGTCGAGCGTCTCTCCGCGCCGCGTCAGGGAGGGAAAGAAATGCGCGTATCACTGCTTCGGCGCCTGGCCACGGTGGCCACGACGCTGGGGCTCACCTCGCTCGGGCTCCTCGGTGCGGGCGCGGCGCCCGCACAGGCCGCGATCAGCGACTGCCCGTCGGGCTATTTCTGTGCCTGGAAGACCGACAACGGCACGGGCACCATGTTCAAGACGAACGCGAACAAGGCGACGCTGGGGACCTGGGACAACACGTTCCAGTCCGTCGTGAACCGCACGTCCAAGTTCGCGTGCCTGCACGACGACACGAACTACAGCCGGAACGGCGGCGTCTCCATCTGGGACCCCGACCCCGCGGGTACCGAGTGGGGCTACTCCCACCGCACCGTCAGCTCGGTGAGCTTCGTCGCCACCGAGCGGGAGTGCTTCCTCCCGGCCTACCCGGAGTGGTACGCCACGACCGCGCCCCAGGCGGCGGGCTTCGGTGACCTGAACGCCGACCTCCGGGCCGACGTCCTCGTCCGGGACAAGGCGGGCCGGCTGTGGTTCCTTCGCGGCGACGGCACCGGGCAGCTGGTCGGCAACAGCGGCTGGAACGCCATGAACGCCCTCGTCCGCCACGGCGACTTCAGCGGTGACGGCCGCGAGGACGTGATCGCCCGCGAGGCGTCCACCGGGACGCTGTGGCTGTACCCGGGCGCCGGCACCGGCAGCCTCGGTGCGCGCAAGCTCATGGGCAACGGCGGCTGGAACGCCATGAGCCGGATCGTCGCCTACGGTGACCTCTCCGGCGACGGACGCTCGGACGTGCTGGCCGTCGAGAAGGCCACGGGCAAGCTCTGGCTGTACCCCGGCACCGGCAGCGGCGCCCTCGGTGCCCGCAAGCTCATCGGCAACGGCGGCTGGACCGGCATGAGCGCCCTCGTGGGGGCGGGCGACATGAACGGTGACGGCCGTGCGGACCTGATCGCCCGCAAGGCCTCCACCGGGGAGCTGTGGCTGTACCCGGGCAAGGCCGGGGCCGTCGGGTCCCCTGTGCTGATCGGCAACGGCGGCTGGAACGGCATGGAGACGTTCCTGGGCCTGGGCGATGTCACCGGCGACGGCCGTGCCGACCTCGTCACCACCACCAAGAGCAGCTATGTCGGCGAAGGCTGCCGAGGCGTCGGCTGCCAGCTCGTGTACCCGGGCCGCGGCAACGGCGCGCTGGACTCGCGTGTGGAGACGGCCACCGACTGGTGGAACCTGAACGGCTTCTTCTGATCGAGAGGAAGGGCCTCCGCTTCCGGGCGGAGGTCCTTTCGCATGTGTTGCCGCTCTAGCTCCGCTGCCGCGGCAGCAGGCGCGGTTCCATGCGTTCTTCGACGGCCGAGTCGCCGTCGCGCGCAACGAGATAGGCACCCTTTCCCGCCACTTCCGCGACGGCTTCAACAAGTTCGGTTCCCCGGTAGACGAGGCCGACCCCGTCGTCGGTGCAGTGTGTGGTGGGCAAGGTGCCGTCCGCGACGAGCTGGTGCACCAGTGGACGCCGCCCCTTGTCGCTGTCGTAGTGGACACCGTTCCCGTAGGGCAGGAATCCGAGTGCGCCGGTGAGCGGCCGTAGTTCGGGGCCGAAGGAGTCGGTGGCACCGCCCTGGAACCAACAGATCGACCCCGCACTGACACCGCTGAGCACGACACCTGTTTCCCAAGCGCGACGGAAGATTGCGTCGAGCCCGTGGACCCGCCACACCGCCAGCAGGTTCGCCACCGAGCCGCCCATCACCCAGACGACGTCCTGATCGAGCACGGCGCCCTCTACGTCCTCGAGGTTCGGCATGGGGAAGAGATGCAGCGGGGTCAGGTCGAATCCTGCGACTCGAGCGGCCTCGCTCATGCGTGCAGTGAAGTGCTCGGCGTCGCCGATTGCCGTACCGACGTACATAACCCGGGGCCGACGTCCATCAACCCCGGACAGGTCGACGGCATGGTGCACGAGTGCGTCGAAGGCCACCATTGTGCGGTCCCCGACGCGGTGACCACCCGAGGTGGCGAGAATGGTCGGCTCTGAGGCAGTCATGCCTCGGGACCCTACCCAGCCGAACCTCACAGTGATCTCACGCACTCGCCCTCCCATGCGCCCGATCGAGGCGCACAGCGAAGTCGGTGGTCGCGCTACGGCTCCGTGCGAAACGGTGTCCTTGGCCGGTCTCTTCCGAGACACTTGCCTCTCCGCATGTGTGGGGCATGTGAAGAATGGGGTTCGGCTTGCCGGCCCCAGGGGGTGGGGAGGCCGTCGGATGAGTCGTCGCTCCAGCGGGTTGATCGGCGTCTGGGCCGAGGCACAGAGACAGCAGCAGCGGCAACAGGAGGCACAGCACCGTGCGTGGCTGCAGGGGCAGCGGGAGCAGGAGCGGCAGCATCGGACGTATCAGCGGGACATGGCCCGCATGCACCGTGAGCAGCAGGCAGCGTACAAGCAGCGGCGTGAGGCGGACGCGCGGGAGCGTACGGAAGAACTGGACGCCCGGATCGGGGTGTTGACGGGCCTGCTGGCCTCGGGCTGTCGGGCTGCGGCATTCCGGACGGCGTCGCTGACACGCGTAGAGCAGATCGAGCCGTTCGCGCCGGGACAGCTCGCGCACCCCGTTGCGATGCCGGACATGAACCGGTACCAGCCGCAGGGGGCCTGGACCGCGAGCCGACGGGCGCAGGCACAGCGGGAAGCTCAGGCGCGGTACCAACACGATGTGCAGGCCGCGCAGGCGGCGGAGGCGCAGCGACTTCAGCAACTGGCGGCATACCAGCGGCAGTACGACGACTGGGCGGGCGCACAGCGCGCTGAGATCCGGCGTCACAACGCCGGCATCGCCGAGATGGCCGCGGCGCTTCGCGGCGGGGAGCCGGAGACGGTCGTGGAGTACTTCTCCGCGGCGCTGTACGCGTCGACGGCGTGGCCGGATGGGCTGCCGCGCCAGGTGGTGGCCGCCTTCGACCCCGCTGCCCGGCAGCTCGTCCTGAATTGGGAACTCCCGTCCTACGACATCGTTCCCGAGGCGAAGTCCATCCGGTACGTGGCCGCCACGGACCAGTACAAGGAGAGTCCCCGGCCTGCCGCGCAGCGCAGAAACCTCTACAGGGAAGTGCTCGCTCAGTGCATGCTCCTCGTCCTGCGTGACCTCTTCGCCGCCGATGAGTTCGGGACCCTGGAGTCGGTGGCGCTGAACGGGTTCGTCGACGACGTCGATCCGGCTACGGGGCGGCAGGCCCAGATCTTCCTGAGCACGGTGATGGTCGCGCGCAGCGATTTCAGCGGGCTGTGCCTGGAGCAGGTGAGCGCGGTGGACTGTCTGGTCGGGGGAGTACGGGGCCAGCTGTCCGCGCGACCCGACCAGCGCGCCGCTGTACGGCCCGGGCGGGCCCCGCAGGACGTCGGTGCCGGGGTCGTCTCACACGGCGGTGGAGCCGAGCCGGATCTGCTGGAAATGGACCCGGTCGAATTCGAGGGGCTCGTCGCCGAGCTGTTCCGGGCGCGGGGGATGCAGGCGGTGACGACGCAGCGTTCCAACGACGGCGGTGTCGACGTGGAGGCGCTCGACCCCGACCCGATCAGCGGCGGCAAGATCATTGTGCAGGTCAAGCGCTACCGCAATACGGTGCCGCCGAGCGCGGTCCGGGATCTCTACGGGACTGTGCAGGGCGCGGGTGCCAACAAGGTCGTCCTGGTGACGACTTCGGGCTTCGGCCCGGGCTCGTACACCTTCGCCAACGGCAAGCCGCTGACCCTGGTGTCCGGTAACGAGCTGGTCGATCTGCTGGGGCGCTACGGTCTGCGCGGGCGGCTTGGTGCGGGCACGGGAGCGTCGGTTCCGGACCCGCGGTCGGAGGCGGACGATGCCGGTGACTTCAACGTACTGGGCATGACGTGGGCCGGCAGCGTGGCGATGGACGTGTGCGCGCTCGTCTGCCACGGCAGCCGGGTGCTCAGCGACGACCACTTCGTCTTCTTCAACAACACGCGTACGCCTGACGGTTCCGTGCGCGCGGTGACCGCCGCCAGTGGTGACAAGGCGGCGATCCGGGTCTCGTTCGACGCGCTGCCGGAGCAGGCCGACCGCCTCGTTCTCGTCGCGGCGGTCGACCCCGAGGTCAATCCGGATGCCGACCTGGCCGGTTTCACCGAGGCGGGAATCAGGCTCCGGGACACTCAGGGCGCAGAGCTGGACCGGCTGGAGGTCTCGGACGGCCGGGCCGGGGAGACAGCCCTGGTGCTCGGGTCCTTCCGCCGTCGTGGGAACGGCGACTGGCAGTTCGTCATCGGCGGCAAGGGCTACCCGGGAGGTCTGGAGGCCCTGGTGCAGGAGTACGGCATCGAGGTCGGGTAGGCGCACCCAGCAGGTTGGACCAGCAGGTTGGACCAGCAGGTTGGACCAGCAGGTAGGGCTTAGTGGCGGCCCGCGATTTTGTCCGCCACCCGGGCGATGCGGTCGGTCTCCGCCGTGTGCGCGCCCGCCTCGCGGCGGTCCGCCGCGCGGTAGGCCGCGTACATGCCCTGCACGCCCAGCCAGCGCAGCGGCTCCGGCTCCCACTTGCGGACCTTGTGGTTCACCCAGGGCAGCGAGGTGAGTTCGGTGCCGCCCGCCTGGCCCGAGTCCTGCTGGATCAGGTCGCGCAGGGTCCGGGCCGCGAGGTTGGTGGTGGCCACGCCGGAGCCGACGTAGCCGCCTGCCCAGCCGAGGCCGGTGGAGCGGTCCAGGGCGACCGTGGCGCACCAGTCGCGGGGGACGCCGAGGACGCCGGACCAGGCGTGGTCGATGCGGACGCCCGCGGTGGTCGGGAAGAAGCGGACCAGGATCTCGCGGAGGGCCTCGATGGTGGCGGACTGGGTGCGGCCGTCGTTGTCGGTCTTCGAGCCGAAGCGGTACGGGACGCCCCGGCCGCCCAGGGCGATGCGGTCGTCCGCGGTGCGCTGCGCGTACATGTAGGCGTGGGCCATGTCGCCGAGGGTCTCGCGGCCGTCCCAGCCGATGGTGTCCCAGACGGACCGGGGGAGGGGTTCCGTCGCGATCATGGAGGAGTTCATGGGGAGCCAGTCGCGCTTCTGGCCCTTGAGGTTCGCGGTGAAGCCCTCGGTGCAGCGCAGGATGTACGGGGCGCGGACCGTGCCGTACGGCGTGATGGCGTGCTTGGGCTTGATCTCCGTGACGGGTGTCGACTCGTGGATGGTGACGCCCAGTGCTTCGACGGCCGCCGCCAGGCCCTTGACGAGCTTCACGGGGTGCAGGCGGGCGCCGTGCGGGGTCCAGGTGGAGGCGACGGCCCCGGTGACGCGTACGCGTTCGGCGGTCTCGCGGGCGCCGAGCAGTACGCGGTCCTTCTCGCCGAAGGCGATCTCGACGGCGTGGAAGGCCTTGAGGCGGGTCAACTGGGCAGGGGTGCGGGCGACTTCGAGTACGCCGCCCTGGTGGATGTCGGCGTCGATGCCCTCTTCCGCGGCGACGCGCACCACCTCGTCGACGGTGTCGTTCATGGCCTGCTGGAGGCGCACGGCGGCGTCGTGGCCGTGGAGCCTGGCGTAGCGGTCGCGGCCGGCGATGCCGTTGTAGAGCCAGCCGCCGTTGCGGCCGGAGGCGCCGTAACCGCAGAACTTGCCCTCAAGGACCGTGATGTTCAAGAAGGGCACGGCCTTCTTGAGGTAGTAGGCCGTCCACAGACCGGTGTATCCGCCGCCGACGATGCAGACGTCCGCGGTGGCGTGGCCGGGGAGGGGCTCCCGGGGGACGGGGGTTCCCCCCTGCGCGTACCAGAACGATATGCCGCCGTTGACCGTGCTCGTGCTCATGGGCGGGAGGGTACCGGCAGTACCGCGAGCCGGCGACCGACGGCCCCGGCGGTCGGGCCGCCGACTTCCTGGAGCGCTGGGAGCTGCGGCAGGACGACCGCCCATCGCCTTTGGGAGGTGACGGACGGAGAGACCCGTCTCCAGGAGCAAAAGGTGTCCATCGGTCGGAAGCTGCTGGCACGTGAGCCTGGTCGGCATCCATCCTGACCACATGATTCGTCACGCCACACCCGCCGATGTCCCCGAGATCCACCGCATGATCCGCGAACTCGCCGAGTACGAGAAATCCCTGGAAGAGGCCAGGGCGAGCGAGGAGCAACTGCACGAGGCGCTGTTCGGCGAGCGGCCCGCCGCCTTCGCGCACCTCGCGGAGACGGTGGACGGGGAGATCGCGGGCTTCTCGCTCTGGTTCCTCAACTTCTCGACGTGGCGCGGGGTGCACGGCGTCTATCTGGAGGATCTGTACGTACGGCCGGGGCTGCGCGGCGGCGGATACGGCAAGGCGCTGCTGGCCGAGCTGGCGCGGATCTGTGTGGAGCGCGGCTACGAGCGACTGGAGTGGTCCGTACTGAACTGGAACACGCCGTCGATCGACTTCTACCGCGCACTGGGTGCCGAGCCGCAGGACGAATGGACGGTCTACCGGCTGACCGACGAGGCGCTCACCAAGCTCGGTTCATAGCGTTTACGGGATCAGGACGACCTTGCCCATCGTGCCCCGGGTCTCCAGCGCGCGGTGGGCCGCGGCCGCCTCGGCGAGCGCGAAACGCTGCACGGCGGGGCGCAGCCGGCCCGACGCGGCCTCGGCGAGGGAACGTTCTTCCAGCGCCCGTACGTCGCCGCCCGCCTTCTGGATCATGACTGGGCCGAGCACGCCCTCGGAGGTGATGCCGCGCTCCGCCAGCTCCTCGTCCGTGAAGGTCAGCGGCGCACCGTCGTGCAGGCCCTCGCCCGAGTCCGCTCGAGGTCAAGAGCGTCCGTCGTCCGCCCGGGCAGCTGCGTCTGCCTTGTGGCGAGCAGCGCGAGGGAGGCCGCTTCGACGCCGGCGGCCTGGGACTGGTGCCCGGCGACGTGCAGTTGGCCCTGGATGAGCTGCTGCACGGCGGGCGCGAGCGAGGGGCTAGAGGCGTGGGAAACGGGCCTGGAGGTCCCAGACGACGGGGTTGTCGTCGAGCCCCTCGTGCATGTCGGACAGATCCGCGATCAGATCGTGCAGGAAGTCGCGGGCCTCGCGGCGCAGCTCGGCGTGGCTGAAGGTGAGGGGCGGCTCATCGCCCGGCATCCAGTCGGCCTCCACATCGACCCAGCCGAAGCGCCGCTCGAAGAGCATCCGGTCTGCGGACTCGGTGAAGTCGAGCTCGGCGTGCTGGGGCTTCGCGGCGCGGCTGCCGAGCGGGTCGCGGTCGAGCCGCTCGACGATGTCGCACAACGCCCAGGCGAAGTCGAGCACCGGCACCCATCCCCAGGCTGTGGATACCTCGCGGTCCTCTTTGGTGTCGGCGAGATAGACGTCCCCGCAGAACAGGTCGTGCCGCAGGGCCTGGACGTCCGCGCGGCGGTAGTCGGTCTGCGGGGGGTCGGGGAAGCGACGGGAGAGGGAGTAGCCGATGTCGAGCACGGGGTGATGGTGTCATGGGGGCGCTCTCACCCCGAGCCCGCCCGCCGGGCTACGGCAGCAACCGCTCGTCCTGTGCTCCGCGGAACCGGCGCGGATTGCGGACCGGCGCCTCCGATACCCGCCCCCATAGGATCAATTGCGTGGAGCGAACTCTCTTATGAACTGGACGCTGCGCATCCTGACGCCCGCCGTCGCCCTGCTCCTCCTCGTGGGATGTGCCGACGGCGGCGCGGCCGTGCAGGGCAAGCCCGGCGCATCAGGCGTACGCGATCCGCTCTTCCGCGATCTCGGCAACGGCGGCTACGACGTCCAGCACTACGCCCTGACCCTCGACTACGAACCGAAGACCGGCCGCCTCAAGGGCACCGCCGAGATCACCGCCCGTGCCACCCAGGACCTGAGCGCCTTCAATCTCGACCTCCACAAGCTGACCGTCGACAGCGCCACCGTCGACGGCAAGAAGGCCGCCGCCAACCAGGCGGGCGACGAGCTGACGCTGCGCCCGCACCGCGACATCGACAAGGGCAAGACCTTCCGTACCGTCGTCCGCTACTCCGGAGAACCGCCGGAGGTCACCAACCAGGACGGCGACGTGGAAGGCTGGCTGAAGACCGGGGACGGCACGCTCGCGGTCGGCCAGCCCACCGGGTCGATGGCCTGGTTCCCCAGTAACAACCACCCGAGCGACAAGGCCACGTACGACATCACGGTCACCGTCCCAGAGCGGCTGAAGGCCATCTCCAACGGGGAGTTGACGAGCGAGCGCACGACCGGCGACCGCGCCACTTTCGCCTGGAAGTCGAAGGAACCGATGGCCAGTTATCTCGTCACGCTCGCCATCGGCGCGTACGACGTGAAGCCCTCCCGCACCTCCTCCGGCCTGAGTGTCCTCACCGCCGTCGACCCGGCTGTGGCCGGCGAGAGCGCGGAGCTGCTCGCCCGCATCCCCGAGATCATGGAGTGGGCCACGGACAACTTCGGTCCGTATCCCTTCTCCTCCGCGGGCGCGATTGTCGTCCCGGAGGGCGAGGTCAAGTACGCCCTGGAGACCCAGACCAGGCCCGTCTTCCCGGTGGAACAATTCGACGTCGAGACGCTCGTCCATGAGATCGCGCACCAGTGGTATGGCAACTCCGTGACGCCCGAGTCCTGGAAGGACATGTGGCTCAACGAGGGCTTCGCCACGTACGCGGAGTGGATCTGGGCGGAGGACTTCGTGGACACCCCGGCCCAGGAGAGCTTCGAGGCGGCCTTCGCCGACGAGGACAACTGGGCTTTCCCGCCTGCCGATCCGCCGTCCGCTGCCAAGGTCTCCGATTCGCCGGTGTACGGGCGCGGAGCGATGGTCCTGCACAAGATCCGCCAGGCCGTCGGCCAAGACGAGACCTTCTTCAGGATTGTGCGGGGCTGGGCCGCTGCGCACCGGCACGGCAATGCCTCGACCGCCGACTTCACCGCGTACGTGGAGGAGCAGTCCGGCAAGGACCTGGGGGAGCTGTGGGGCACCTGGTTGTACGGCAAGGACAAACCGGCACGGTCGTAGCAGAGAGCGCGGGGAGCGCGCGGATAGGGCGGATAGCGTAAGGAGCCCCCGGCCGCGTGGCCGGGGGCTGCCTGAACACTGAGGTGAACGTCAGAGGTTGACGCCGAAGTCGCGGGCGATGCCCTCCAGCCCCGATGCGTACCCCTGGCCGACCGCGCGGAACTTCCACTCGGCGCCGTTGCGGTAGAGCTCGCCGAAGACCATCGCGGTCTCGGTGGCGGCGTCCTCGCTCAGGTCGTAGCGCGCGATCTCGGTGCCGCCGGCCTGGTTGACGATGCGGATGTAGGCATTGCGCACCTGGCCGAAGTTCTGGCTGCGGTTGACGGCGTCGTAGATCGAGACCGGGAAGACGATCTTGTCGACGTCGGTCGGCAGGCCCGCCAGGTTGACGTTGATCTGCTCGTCGTCGCCGCCGCCCTCGCCGGTGCGGTTGTCACCGGTGTGGACGATGGTCTGGTCGGGCGTCGCCTTGTTGTTGAAGAAGACGAAGTGGGCGTCGGAGGCGACCTTGCCACCGGGGTTGACGCCGATCGCGGAGGCGTCGAGGTCGAAGTCGGTGCCGGTGGTGGTGCGGACGTCCCAGCCAAGACCAACCGTGACGGCGGTCAGGCCCGGTGCCTCCTTGGTGAGCGAGACGTTGCCGCCCTTGGACAGGCTTACTGCCATTGGGAAGTCCCCTTCGTGGTCGAGTGTGCGGGCTTCGAGCCCTCCCGAAGCTACCGTCACCCGTCATAACGCAGGCAGGGGACTGCCAGGTTCCACCCGTCTTTCTTTATTTGCCGTGCTCGTCCTTGCTGATTCGTGGAAAAGCGGGTGACGCGAACGGCGCGGGCACGCGACCATGGACGCATGTCCGGTCCCTACATCATCCGCGGTTCGGTCTCCCTGCCGGAGGCCGAGCTCATGTGGCGTTTCTCGCGGTCGTCGGGGCCGGGTGGCCAGCACGTCAACACCAGCGACTCGCAGGTTGAGCTCCGCTTCGACCTCGCGAAGACCGAGGCGCTGCCGCAGGTATGGAAGGACCGTGCGCTGGAGCGGCTCGCGGGCCGGATGGTCGGCGGCGTGATCGCCGTACGCGCGTCGGAGCACCGCTCGCAGTGGCGCAACCGCGAGACGGCGGCTGTCCGCCTGGCGACGCTGCTCGCAGAGGCGACGGCGCCGCCACCGCGGCCCCGCCGGGCGACGAAGATCCCGCGCGGCATCAATGAGCGCCGGCTGCGCGAGAAGAAGCAACGCGCGGAAACGAAACGGGGCCGCACGGGCCGCGCCTGGGACTAGGGCGGGGTGGGGTGGGGGGGGAAAGCGCCCTCAGCCCAACTGGCGGTATCGGCCACGGAAATACGCCAGCGGCTCCCCGTCCCCGCTCGGCAGTCCCACCCCCAGCACCCGGCCGATCACCAGTGTGTGGTCGCCCGCCTCGATCCGCTGTTCCGTACGGCATTCCAGCGTCGCCAGCGCACCCTGGACCAGCAGCGCCCCGCTCACCTCGCCCCGCGTGTACGGGATGTCCTCGAACAGCAGCCGGTCGCTGACCCGCCCCTTCATCGCGAACCGTCCGGCGACGTGCCGCTGGCTCTCCGAGAGCACCGACACCCCCCACAGCGGCTGCTGAGCGAGCAGGTCGTCCATGCGCGAGCCGTTGCGCAGGCTCACCAGCACGAGCGGGGGGTCCAGCGACACGGACATGAACGCAGTCGCGGTCATGCCGGCGTCCTCGCCGTGCGGGCCGTCGTCGGGGTCGTGCGCGGTCACCAGCACCACACCCGCGGCCAGCCGGGACATGGCGGCGCGGAACTCCTCGTTGCTCACCCCCTCAGCATGGGGGATGGCATCAGTGGCGGAAGTAGAGGTCGTCTGCAGCACACGAGAACGCTAGCCTCGGCCGACCCGCACCGCATCGGCCCATGGGACCAGCCAAGTCCTAGGACCGGCGCAGGACGGATACGGGACGGCGCAGGACGAAATAGAGGACCGGCGCACAACGGGCGCGCAACGGGTGCAGGACCGGCGTACCCGGATTTGCGTTCAAGAAAGCGATGGAGCCTCCCACCTCGCGCTCACAACCCTTCATCATTTGATGTGACTTGAGTCACAGAGTGCAGTAATTGTTGACCCTGTGTACCGAGTGGACAGCTCGCTGTGATTCAGTGGCCGTGATACCGCAACAAGAACCGCCGATGAGAACCCTGGAGTTTGCTGTCGAGGTCTCGGGGAGAGCGAGCGATGGAGACCGAGTCGGATCCCTACGTCCGTCTTGCGACCCTGCGGCAGCTGCACCAGGCCGTCGCGGACCTCAACACGGCCCGGAGCTTGGCCGACACACTGCAGACCGTCGCCGACGGCATCGTCGCAGGACTCGGCTACGAACTGGCCTGCGTCAATCTCGTACGCCCCGACGGTGACCTCGTCGTCGCGGCGTTCGCCGGCAGCGCCGCCGCGGAAGCCCTGATCACCGGACGGGTCGGCTCGCGCCCCTCCTGGGAGCGGCGGCTGTCCATGGGCGAGGCCTGGGGCGAGCTCCGCTTCATCCCGCACACCGAGGGCTGGGTGCTCATAGAGGACGACGTCCCGCAGTGGCACACCGAAGGCCCCGATCCCCGCTTCGAGGACGAGTGGCACCCGCAGGACCGGCTCTACGCCCCCATGTACGCATCGGGCGGCGGCCGTGAGCTCCTCGGCGTCATCTCCGTCGACCGGCCGCGCAATGGACGCCGCCCGGGCCCCTGGGGCCAGGAGGCGCTCCAGATGTACGCGTCCCAGGCGGCCATTGCGATCAGCAACGCCCGGTTGCGGGCAAACATGCAGCGCGCCCTGGTCAGGCTCGAGCGCGAGCAGCAGGCCCTGCGCGCCAGCGAGGAGTCCTTCCGGCAGGCCTTCGAGTACGCGCCGAGCGGCATGGCCATCGCCGAGATGGGCGGTGACCAGCACGGCCGACTACTGCGCACCAATGACGCCCTGTGCCGGCTGCTCGGCCGGCCGGCGGCGGCGATGCGCCGGTACTCCTTCGCCGATCTCGTCCACCCCGAGGACGTCGGCACCCTGCTGCGTACGTCCGCCGAGGGCGGCCGCGCCGAGCTGCGTCTCGGCCGCCGGGACGGGACGTACGTCTGGGTCTCGCTGCGTAACTCCGTCGTCGCCGACACCGCGGACGGGCCCCGTTTCCTGCTCACCCATGTCGAGGACATCGAGGAGCGCAAGCGCCACGAGCTGCAGCTCGCCCACCGCGCCTCGCACGACTCGCTCACCGGCCTGCCCAACAGCGCCGAGCTGCGCGCCCGGCTCAGCTCCCGGCTGTGCGAGCGGCCGCACGCGGCGCGGGAGACGGCCATCGAGGCGCTTGACGCCGCTTACGAGTCCGACGCGGAGCATATCTTCGGCGGTGACGGCTTCGATTTCGAGACGACGGGCGTGCCGTACGACCACCATGTGCACGCGGTCGCGCCCGACGGCGAGGTCGACGACGGGACGAAGGGGCTCGCGGTCCTCTTCTGCGACCTCGACGGCTTCAAGTCGATCAACGACCGGTTCGGGCACCAGACGGGTGACGCGGTGCTGGTCGAGGTCGCGCGCCGGCTCACCGCCCTCGTACGCGACAACGACACAGTCGCCCGGCTCGGCGGTGACGAGTTCGTCGTCCTCGCCGACGGCCTGGGCGCGGCGGACGCCGCCGACCTGGCCGTTCGCCTGCGGAACGCGATCATCCTGCCGATCCGGGTCGGCGGCAGAGGGGTCCGCGTCGGGGCGAGCTTCGGGATCGGCTGGGCAAGCTGCGGGATGTCAGTGGAAGAGGTCCTGCAATCCGCTGACCAGCGGATGTACATCGAGAAGCGGTCCCGGGCGAAGGTGCACCGGCGGGCCGGCTGAGGGCAACAACACCCTATGGGCTACTCCGAACCGGGTAGGCTCGCCCGCGTCGGCGATGTGCTGACGACATGGTGAGGAGTGACTAGGGATGACGGCCGGTAACAACGGCGCGAGCACGCCCGAGGACGACGATCCGTTCGGCTACCTGTACGAGGACGGACGGGCGGCGGGCGCTACACCGCCCGGCCAGAGCCGCGGCTACGGCTACCCGGGTCCCGCCACGCAGCCCGGGGTCCCCAGAACCTCGTACAACCAGGTACGGACGGTCGGCGAGCGCCAGTACGGCCAGGTTCCGCAGCAGGGGTACGCACCGCAGGGCCAGCCGACCGCGCAGTACGCGGCGCCCGAGAGCTACCCCGGCGGCGCCCCCACCCGCCAGACCGTGCCCCAGCAGCACGGCAACGGCCACGGCGGCCACGGTGGCGGCCGCAGCGGCGGCCCCAACACCAAGGGCCTGCTGATCGGCGCGATCGCGGTGGTTGCGGTCGTCGTGGTCGCCATCGGCGCGGCGCTGATGACGGGCGAGGACGGCAAGGCAGCCGGCAAGCCGGGCGGGAACGGCGGTGCGACCGCGGCCGAGTCCGTGAAGCCGAGCGACCAGCCGTCGCAGTCGGCGGGGCCGGTGGAGTTGCCGAAGCAGGACGCGGCGACGCTCCAGCTGGGCGCGCCGGCGGCGCTGGCGAAGGACATCAAGGGCGCGAAGGGCGCGGGTGGCGCGTATGTGTCGTTCAACGGCGTCGGCGGATCGGCCAGCTGGTCGGTCGACGTGCCCGAGGCCGGCGCGTACACGCTGTTCATCACGTACGGCGTGCCGGGCAGGGACGCCAAGACCTCGCTCACGATCAACGGCGGAACGCCCCGCTCCATCAACATGTCGAACTTCGCGAAGGCCGCGGACGGCGACTGGGAGAAGGGCTGGACCCGCACCTACGCCTACGTCGACCTCGAAAAGGGCAAGAACGACCTGAAGATCTCCTGCGAGCAGGGCGATCAGTGCGAGGCCTACCTCGACCAGGTCTTCCTGGAGCAGGGGCAGACGAAGGGTTAGAGGAGCCGCAGGAAACCCGCCACCGTCCCGGCCATCGCTTCGCGAGCCGGGACGAGGTATTTTCGGGGGTCCACCGTCGACGGGTTGGCCTCCAGGAAGGCCCGGACCACGCCCGTGAGCGCAGTGTTGAGCGCCGTGCCGACGTTGATCTTGACCATGCCGGCGGCGACCGCGCGGCGGATCTCCTCGTCCGGGACGCCGGAGGAGCCGTGCAGGACCAGGGGGACGGGGACCGCGTCCCGCAGGTCGGTGATCAAGGTGTGGTCCAGGGACGCCGTGCGCTGCGTCATCGCGTGGGACGAGCCGACCGCTACGGCCAGCGCGTCCACGCCCGTCCCGGCGACGTAGGCCGCGGCCTCGGACGGGGCGGTGCGGACGCCCGGGGCGTGGGCGTCGTGCGGGGGCTCGCCCTCCTTGCCGCCGACCTTGCCGAGCTCCGCCTCGATCCAGATGCCGCGCCCGTGGCCCCAGCGCACCGCGTCCGCCGTGGCCTTGACGTTCTCGTCGTACGGCAGCTTCGAGGCGTCGAACATCACCGAGCTGAAGCCCTCGTCCGCCGCCGCCCGCAGCAGGTTCGCGGAGACGACATGGTCGAGGTGGAGGGCGAGCGGGGCGGTGGACGCGCGGGCGACGGCGGATGCGGCGGCGGCGATCGCCGAGAGCCTGCCGCCGTGGAACTTCACCGCGTTCTCGGATATCTGCAGGATCGCGGGCGCGCCGGCCTGTTCGGCCCCGGCGGCGATCGCCTCCGCGTGCTCCAGGGTGATGACGTTGAAGGCGGCGATGCCGCGGCCCTCGGTCGCGGCGGCCGAGACGAGTTCACCGGTGCTGACGAGTGGCATGGCGCCCCCCAATTCCCGGGCGGCTGGGCCCGATGGTGCGCTCGCTGTGGGCTTTCACGCCTTTCACGCCGCGGCCGCGCGCTCGGTCACCGCTATCCGCGGCAGCAGGTCCTCGTACGCCACGGCGTCGAACTCGCCCGCCGCCGGAGCCAGTACGGTCGCCGCCGACAGGGCGACGGCGCGGGCCAGCCGGTCGGGCCACGGCAGCCGGTCCACGAGCCCGGAGAGCAGCCCGGCGACCGTTGAATCGCCCGCGCCCGTCGGGTTGCCCTTCACCGGGGAGGGCGGGGTCGCCCGCCAGACGCCTTCGGGGGTGGCCGCGAGCACGCCGTCCGGACCGAGCGAGGCGACCACCGTGTGCGCGCCGCGGCGGCGGGCGTCGCGGGCGGCGCGCAGCGGCTCGCGGGAGCCGGTGAGCCGGGCGAGCTCGTCGGCGTTCGGCTTGACCAGGTCGGGTCGTGCGGCGATGCCGCGGCGCAGCGGTTCGCCGCTGGTGTCGAGGAGCACGGGGACGTTCGCGGCGCGGGCCCGGCGGACCAGTTGGGCGTACGCGCCCACATGGATGCCCGGCGGCAGGCTGCCGCACAGGGCGACGGTCTGGGCCTCCTGCAGGAGGGAGTCGTACGAGGAGAGGAAGGTGGCCCATTCGGCGGGGCTGACCGTGGGGCCCGCCTCGTTCAGCTGGGTGGTGTCGCCGCTTGCGTCGTCCACGACGGCGAGCGTGCGGCGGGTGGTCCCGGCGATCGGGACGAGCGCGTCGTGCGGCGCGAGGGGGGCCAGCAGATCGCGCAGTACGGCTCCGACGGGGCCGCCCACGAAGCCGGTGACGACGCTCTCGTGGCCCAGCGCGGCCAGCACGCGGGCGACGTTGAGGCCCTTGCCGCCGGGGCGTTCGCGGACCTCGCCGACGCGGTGGCTGGCGTGCGGTGTCAGCGCGGGGACCGAGTACGTGATGTCCAGGGCGGCGTTGAGCGTGACCGTCAGGATCAACCTTGTCACCCCCCATCGAACGCGCTTGCCATGTTTGTACGGGCCCTGATCATGCCAAACGGAAGGCGGTTGGCCCAGACCTCCGGGTCAACCGCTTTGGCGTAACTTACTCAGAAATCACCCCACTTGGGGCTCAACTACCCATTCGCCCTTGCGCATTACGCCCTTGAGCGTGAACTCCGCGTCGAGCACCACGAGGTCGGCGTCCTTGCCCGGCTCCAGCGAGCCGACCTTGTCGTACACGCCGAGCAGCTTCGCGGGGTTGGCCGAGATGGCCTGGACGACCTCCTCCACCGGCAGCCTGTCGATGGTGGCCGCGCGCCTGAACGCGGTGTCCATGGTGAGCGTCGAGCCAGCGATCGCGCCGCCGTCGACCAGCCGGGCGACCCCGTCCTTGACGTCGACCGCGAGCGGGCCGAGCTGGTAGCGGCCGTCGCCGAAGCCCGCCGCGTCCATGGCGTCCGTGATGAGGGCGATGCGGTCCGCGCCCGCATGGTGGAAGGCGAGCTCCAGGGCGGCGGGGTGCAGATGCGTGCCGTCGTTGATCAGCTCGACCGTGATCCGCTCGTCCTCCAGGAGCGCTGCGATCGGGCCCGGAGCGCGGTGGCCGAGGCCGGGCATCGCGTTGAACAGGTGCGTCGCCACGGTCGCGCCCGCCTCGATCGCCTCGACGGTCTGCTCGTACGTGGCGTCCGTGTGGCCGATCGCGGCGATCACGCCGTGCTCGGTGAGCAGCCGTACGGAGTCGATACCGCCGGGCAGCTCGGTGGCGAGCGTCATCATCCGCGCGGTGCCGCGTGCCGCGTCGATCAGCTTGCGCACCTCCGCCGGGTCGGGGTCGCGCAGCAGCTCCTCGCTGTGGGCGCCCTTGCGGCACGGCGAGATGAAGGGCCCCTCGAAGTGGACGCCGGCGAGGTCGCCCTGCTCGACGAGTTCGGAGAGGAAGCCGGCACGGCGGGCGAGGAAGTCCATCTCGCCGGTCACGGTGGACGCGACGAGCGTGGTCGTGCCGTGCTCGCGGTGGGTCCGCACGCCCTTCAGCACGTCCTCGGCGCTGCCGGAGGTGAAGGAGGCACCACCGCCGCCGTGGTTGTGGATGTCGACGAAGCCGGGGACAACCCAGTGGCCGGTCAGATCGCGGACGGGCGCGTCGGCGGGCGCTGCGCCGGCGATCTTCGTGCCCTCGACGATGAGCCGTCCGTTCTCGACGGTCTCGGTCGGCAGGACCACCCGGGCGCCGGCGAGAACGGTGCTTCCGGCACGTGCGGCGCTTGTGGCGCGTGTGGCGCGTGTGGCGCGTGCGGCGCGTGCGGCCATTAGGCGGTTACCTCCGAGTCGGTGGCGAGCAGATCCCAGGCGAGCAGCCCCGCGCCGAGGCATCCGGCGGTGTCCCCGAGGGCTGCCGGGACGATGGCGGGCAGCTTCTGGAACGTCACTCGCTCCCCGACGGCGGCCCTCAGCGGTGTGAACAAGGTTTCGCCCGCCTCGGCGAGACCGCCACCGATGATCAGAGTGCGGGGGTCCAGCAGGGTGAGCGCGGTGACGAGGCCGGCGGCGAGGGCGTCGACGGCGTCGTGCCAGACGCGCATGGCCCGCTGGTCGCCGGACTCGACGGCCTTCGCGCAGTCGGCGGCGTCCGCGTCCGGATCGCCGCTCGCCTCGGCCCAGGCGCGGGTCACCGCGGCGGCGGACGCGAGCGTCTCGAGGCAGCCGCGCTGGCCGCAGCCGCAGTCGGGGCCGTCGGGGCGGACGACGATGTGGCCGATCTCACCGGCGTATCCGTGGGCTCCGGCCTCGATCCGCCCGGCGATGCCGATGGCGCCGGCGATTCCGGTGCCGAGCGGCACGAACAGGAACCGGTCGGCGCCCCTGCCGGCCCCGATCCGTCCCTCGGCGAGCCCGCCGGTCCTGACGTCATGCCCGAGCGCGACGGGGACGCCGCCGATGCGGTCGGCGACGAGGGTGCGGAGGGGTACGTCGCGCCAGCCGAGGTTGGCGGCGTAGACGGCGATGCCGCGGTCGGCGTCGACGATCCCGGGGACGGCGACGCCGGCGGCGAGGGCGCTCTGGCCGAGGTGCTCCCGGCCGTACGCGTGGAGCTCGCCGGCGAAGCGGAGGATGGACTCGACGACGGCGTCCGGCCCACGCTCGCGCCCGGTGGGGCGACGGGCCTCATGCAGGAGGGTGCCGTCCACCCCGACCAGGGCGGCTTTCATGCCGGTGCCGCCCACATCGAGGGCGATGACGTGTCTCACATGGACAGTCTGAAGGGTGGACGGGCGACAGGTCTAGTCCACTGTGCCGGATTGTTGCGGCACCATACAAACGGCGGCAGTCGGGGCGGCGCGGCTGCGGTGCGGGTTGCGGCGTGCCCGGTGTCGCGTTGCGGCGGGGTCCGCGGTGCGGGTCGCGGGCCTTGCGGGGTGCGGCCGTCTGCGGTGCGGGTTTGGGTGGCCCGGTGTGCCCGGTGTGCCCGGTGTGCCCGGTGTGCCCGGTGTGCCCGGTGTTGTGGGGTGTGGGTCCCGGGGCCCCTCCGGGCTCGACTCCTCGGGGTCGGCGGCGGTAAGGGGGGTTCGTGTTGATCACTGGGTTCGGCCGCCGATCCCCTGTGGGGACGACCCTGCACGGCTCCTCCCCACCGACAGGCACCCGGCGCGGGCCCGCCCGGGGGCGCCAGTCCCGCCTTCCTGGGCTCCGCGGCGAAGTCGCCGGAGCGGCCCGGGGTTGCGGGGGCGCCAGCCCGGCCTTTCTGGGCGGCGCGAAGCTGCCGCGCGGCGGGTTGCGGGGACCCCTGGCCCGCTTTCGTGGTGATGCCGTCCATCTCGCCGCAC
>NZ_JBSFMS010000125.1:0-20958 GCF_053599675.1 Streptomyces sp. NPDC000880
TCTCGTCCCGTCACCCCCCTTCGTCCCTATCCTCCGGCGGGCGGGGGCGCGCGGGCGGGGGGGCGCCCTCGGGCGTCCCCCCCCCCCCCGCCCGCCCCCCCCCCCGCCCCCCACGGCGGGGACGGACGGCGGCTACTTTGAGGCGGAAGCTCCGGACACCTCGGCCAGGTAGGCGTTCGCCTTCTCCGGCTCGAAGAAGAAGTTCTCGAAGTCGGCCGGATCGTTGAAGCCGTTCGCGAACCGGTCGGCGACCGGCTGGAGCCCGCCGGCCGCGCCGATCAGGTTGAGCACGTGCTCCGGCGGGACGCCGAGCATCGCGTTCGTCCACTTGGTGACGTGCTGCGCGGTGTCCCAGTAGCGGTCGAACGTGGACTGCATCCACGCCTCGTCGAACGGCCGGTCGCCGTGCTCGGTGATCGAGGCGAGGTACGAGGCGGCGCACTTGGACGCCGAGTTGGAGCCCTGCCCGGTGATCGGGTCGTTGGCGACGACGACGTCCGCAACGCCGAGGACCAGACCGCCGCCGGGAAGGCGCCCGATCGGATTGCGGACGGTGGGGGCGTACCGGCCCGCGAGCGTGCCGTTCGGATCGGTCAGCTCGACCTTGGTGGCGCGCGCGTACTCCCAGGGCGTGAACTTCTCCATGAGCTCCAAGGTCAGGGAGAGGTGCTCGGCGGGGTCCTTCACCCCCTGGAAGGCATCGAGCGGTCCGCCCGGGATGCCCTCCCAGAAGAGGATGTCCGCGCGGCCGCTGTTGGTGAGCGTCGGCATCACGAAGAGCTCGCCGACGCCGGGGACCAGGTTGCAGCGGACCGCGTCATAGTCGGGGTGCTCGGGGCGCGGACCCAGGCCGTGGACGTAGGCGACGGCGAGCGCGCGCTGCGGTGCGTCGTACGGGGAGCGGGAGGCGTCACGGCCGAACATCGAGACCAGCTCGCCCTTGCCCGCCGAGACCATCACGAGGTCGTACGTACGGGAGAAGTAGTCCAGGTCGGAGACCGCCGCGCCGTGGACGACGAGCTGGCCGCCGCGCTGCGCGAAAGTCTCCATCCAGCCGGCCATCTTCACGCGCTGGTCGACGGACTGGGCGTAGCCGTCGAGCTTGCCGACCCAGTCGATGGCGCGGGTGGAGTCCGGTGCCGCGACGGAGACGCCGAGGCCCTCGATGCGCGGGGCCTGGGACTCCCAGAAGTTGATGCCCAGATCGCGCTCGTGCTGCAGCGCGGTGTGGAACATGCACTGCGTGGACATCACCCGGCCGGACCGGATCTCGTCGGCCGTGCGGTTGGACATGAGGGTGACCTCGTACCCCTGCGACTGGAGTCCGAGGGCGAGCTGGAGACCGGACTGTCCGGCACCGACTATGAGTATCTTCCGCATGGCGGGTGTTCTCCGTTGCCTAGCTATTCGGGGGTGGCTTCGAGGGCGTGGGCGACCAGCGTGAGCAGGGACTCGATCACCGTGATCCGGTTGCGCGCGTCCATGATCACCACAGGTACGTGTGGCGGCACCGTCAGCGCCTCTCGCACGTCTTCGGCCTCGAACAGCTCCGTACCCTCGAAGTGGTTGACCGCGACGATGTACGGCAGGCCGCTGCTCTCGAAGTAGTCGAGCGCCGGGAAGCAGTCCGGCAGCCTGCGGGTGTCGGCCAGCACGACCGCGCCTATCGCGCCGCGCACCAGGTCGTCCCACATGAACCAGAAGCGCTGCTGGCCCGGCGTGCCGAAGACGTACAGCACCAGATCGTCGTCGAGCGTGATCCGGCCGAAGTCCATGGCCACGGTCGTGGTGAGCTTGTCGGGCGTCGCGGCGAGATCGTCACTCTCCTCGCTCGCCTGCGTCATCAGCGCCTCGGTCTGCAGCGGCGTGATCTCGGAGACCGAGCCGACGAAGGTCGTCTTGCCGACGCCGAAGCCGCCCGCGACCACGATCTTGGTCGCGATGGGGGCCCGGGTGTGGTCCAACTGCCAGGCCTGCAACTCCCCTTCGGGCTGCGGATGGGGCCGGGCAAGCAACGTGTCAGAGGCGGCGGAGTCCACTCAGCACCCTTTCGAGCAACGCGCGGTCGGGCTGGCCGGCGTCGTGCCCGGTCCCGTACACGCGGATCTTTCCCTGGTCGGCAAGGTCGCTGAGCAGCACCCGGACGACACCGAGCGGCATCTTCAGCAGGGCCGATATCTCGGCAACGGTACGCATACGGCGGCACAGCTCGACGATCGCCCGAAGCTCGGGCATGACGCGCGACGAGAGATCGCCGCCCAGTAGTTCCTTGCGCTCCTCGGGGGCTTCGAGCGCGGCGACGAACGTCTCGACGAGCAGCACATGGCCGAAGCGGGTGCGGCCGCCGGTGAGTGAGTAGGGGCGGACCCGGGCGGGGCGTCGGCCGTCGCCGCGGACGGGAAGCCTTCGGGCGGGTTCAGCGGCGGGCGTCACTGAGCGCTCTCCATCGATTTGCGCAGCTCGCTGCGGAGTTCGGGGGTGAGGACATGTCCGGCGCGGCCGACGAAGAGCGCCATGTGGTACGCGACGATGGTCATGTCGCAGTCGGGCGTGGCCTGCACGCCGAGCAGCGAGCCGTCGCTGATCGACATGATGAAGACGCTGCCCTTCTCCATCGCGACCATCGTCTGCTTGACGCCGCCGCCGTCCATCAACTTGGCGGCGCCGACGGTCAGGCTGCCGATGCCGGAGACGATGGTCGCGAGGTCCGCGCTGGAGCCCCTGGGACCTTCCGGCCGGCCGGTGGCGGCCGGGGCGGCGTTCCGGGCGGGGTCGGACGAGAGCAGCAGCAGTCCGTCGGACGAGACGACGGCGACCGAGCGGACCCCTGGCACCTCCTCCACGAGATTGCTCAGCAACCAGTGCAGATTGCGGGCTTCACTGCTCAGGCCGAATGTCCCGGTCGCAGTCAACTGCGTGCCTCCTCGACTGTGTCCCCCGCTTCTGCTGCTTCGGTGCCTGCTTCCGTTTCCGTCTGGTCCGTGATCTCCGCGATCTCAGCCTCGGCGTCGCGGCGGCCGTCCTTCGCGCCCTGGTGGAAGCCGCCGAGGCGGCGGCGCAGGGCGTCGGCGTCGACGCTGCCGGAGCGCTCGCTGGGCGCGGTAGCGGGCTGGACGACCTTGGGGGTGCGCTTGGGCAGGCCCTTGTCGGTGACGCGCTCCCAGGCGGGCCGCGCCACATCGACCGGTTCGGGCTCGGCGGCCGGCTCGGGCTCCACCTCGGCCACCGGCGCTTCGGCCACTGGCTCGTCGGCGGCCGACTCCGGCAGGCGCATCGCGAACGTCGTCTCGTCGACCCCGGTGCTCTCCGGGTCCCCGTCGGCCGTCCGCTCGTGCGCGTCCGGCTCCGCCGCGCGGATCGCCTGCTCGGCGGCCACCACGAGGGGGTCAACGCGGCGTGAACTAGCCAGCAGCGCATTGGAGTTGGCCTCCGCCACCGACCCGGGCAGATGCTGCGTCGGCGTCCCGCCGGTGCCCGCCACCCGCACGGTGTGCGTCTCGGCGGCCGGCGGTCCGGTCGGCAGCAGCCCCCGCGTGAGAACCACGACCGCGGCGATCCCGCCCTGCTTCTGCGCGCGCAGCTGCACCCGTACGCCGTGGCGTGCGGCCAGCAGCGCGGCCACCCGCAGCCCGAGGCCCTCGCCGTCCCGGCCGGCCTGGTTCCCGTACGCGTCCGGGGCCTCGAGTCGCGCGTTCAGCTCGGCCATCCGCGCGGTGGTCATCCCTATGCCGGTGTCCTGCACGGAGAGCATCACCTCGCCGCTCTCCAGCAGCCAGCCCGACAGCTCGACCTGGGCGTCCGGCGGCGAGAAGGAGGTCGCGTTCTCCAGGAGCTCGGCGATGAGATGGCTGAGGTCGTCCGCGGCGAATCCGGCGACCTGTGCGTGCGGCGGCAGGGCCTGGATGATGACCCGTTCGTACCTTTCGATCTCGCTGACGGCCGCGCGCAGTACGTCGATGAGCGGGACCGGGCTCGCGTGCCCCTGGCCGTGCTCGGCGCCCGCGAGGACCAGCAGGTTCTCGCTGTGGCGGCGCATGACGGTGGCCATGTGGTCGAGCTTGAAGAGGGTGGCGAGCCGCTCGGGGTCCTGCTCGCGCTCCTCCAGCTTCTCGATCACGCCGAGCTGCCGCTCGACGAGGCCGAGGGTGCGCAGCGAGAGGTTGACGAAGGTGTGCTGGACAGAGTTCCGCAACCGTTCGAGCTCGGCGGTCAGCTCCTGGGTGTGGGCCTGGAGTTCGGCGCGGCCGGCGGCCAGTTCGGCGGCCATCGCGTCACGGGCGCCGGCCAGCTCGCCGCGGTCGCTGTCCAGCCGCTCGGCCCGTACGCCGAGGTCCCGCAGCTTGTCGTGCAGGGTGTTCAGGGACCGTACGACCTGCGCGAACTCGTCGTTGCGGCCAGTGAAGCGAACCGGCTCCTCGGCCTCGGGGGCGGCCGCGAGCCGGGCCGCTCCGATCCGCAGGACGGCGAGCGGCCGGGTGAGCGTACGGGCGACGGCCGCGGACACGCCGATGGCGACGATCAGCAGGCCGCCGAGCAGCGCGATCCGGATCTCCAGCGCGGTGACGTCGTCGTCGCGCAGCTCCTCGAAGCGCTCGATCCGGCCGGCGGCGAGGGAGGACTCGACGCCCCGCATCTGCTCGATCCGGGCGGTAAGCGAGGATTCGAGCTTCTCGCGGTTGGACTTGAGGTCGGACGAGGAGAGCTCGGGCTGGTCGGTCAGCCGGGCGAGGTAGCTCTCGGCGGCCTTGACCTCGGGTCCGGTGACGGTGGCGGCCAGCGAGTCGCGGGCGTCCTTGCCGGCGTCCTGGTCGAAGTCGGCGAGCGCGGCGAGTTCACGCACCCGGGACTGCTGGGCGGCGGCGCTCAGCGCATTGCGCATACGGTCGCTCTCGCCGTTGTCCCCGCCCCCGTCCTGGACGGGCAGTCCGGTGATCGGGTCGAAGCTCGGGCTGCTCTCCGTGCGCGGCACGGAGAGCGCGGCCAGCAGCAGCCCGCGGGTGGCGGACGCCTGCTCGACGGCGAGGCCGAGTTCGGCGGGTGCGCGGGTGCCCGCGGCGGCGCGCGCTGGGGTCTTGTCGGCGAGCGCGTCGGCGAGGGCGTGCAGGCTCGCGATGACCGCGGAGTACGCCCGGTAGGCCTCCATCGCCGCGCCCTTGCCGGTGAGGGCGGTACGGCGGACGGAGGGCACGGAGGACAGGTCGCGGCGCAGTTCGACATGGTCGCCGGGGATGGCGCCGCGGATCTCGTCGATCTGACGGTCTACGCGGGTGCTGCGGCTGGCGGAGATCACCCGCCGGTCGGCCTTGTCACCCTTCTGGTCGTCACGACCCGCCGCGATGTACGCGGTGACCTCGTCGCGCTCGTCGGCGAGGGAGTGGGCCAGGGTGACGGCTTGGCGGTTCAGCGCGGAGAGGGTGACCAACTGCTGCGACTCGGTCAGTTCGGCGGAGGTGGCAAGGACGCCGGGGGCGCCCGCCGCGATCACGACGAGGCTGACGGCGGCGACTCCTGCCACCAGACGGCTGCGTACCCGTACGGCGCGGGTGGCCGGGGAGCCGTCGGGAGTTTCAATGGGCCTGCCGCCGTTGCCCCGAGGCCACTTTTTCTGCACCGGTGCTCGCAATCTTGCTTGACTCGTCCGCCCATGACCAGAGATGACAACCGGTCACACACGATGGCCTACCCCCTGGTACGGAAACGAGTGAACAACACTCGGGAGTTGGCGAACAAGTCGCGTCCGCGGCCGATGCGGCGACACGCGGGGCACCGGCTGGATCTTCCGGCCGGGCTTTGGCAGGATGCGCACCCGCAGCCGGGACGGTCCGCTCAGTGCAGCCCCGGAACCCGCTCTGACCTGCTGATACGGGCCAATTACCTGGTCATGCGGGCTTCGTGAAGGTGTCATGCAGACTGGGGATTATGCGCATCGAACTCGCGACCACCCCCGGCACGCCCGACCGCCCCAACGAGGACTGGGCTTCCGTGACCCTGCCGGGCTCCGGCCAGGGCGGAACGCTCGTGGTTCTGGACGGTGTGACGCCACCCGCGGGCGACGACGGATGCGTGCACGGGGTGCCGTGGTTCACCGCCAGGCTCGGCGGCGCGCTGATCGAACTGTCCGGTTCGCGACGGGATATGACACTGACAGAGGCCCTTTCGGAGGCAATCCGGCGCACCGCGGACGCCCACCGCGACACCTGTGACCTTTCTCACGTGCGTACGCCGCAGGCCACGGTGGTCGTGGCGCGCTGGGGCGGCCCGGCCGAGCCCGTGGAGTATCTGGTGCTCTCCGACTCGACGCTGCTGCTCGAGTCGCCGGACGGTGAGGTGCGGGCGGTGCTGGACGACCGTATCGACCGACTGCCCCGCGAGTCCCTGCGTACACATGCCTCGGCGGACGCGCTGCGCAATACGGAGGGCGGGTTCTTCACCGCGGCGGCCGATCCGGGGGTGGCGGTCCGCGCGGTGACGGGCAGCTCGCCCCGCGGCGAGGTGCGGGCCGTGGCCGCGCTGACCGACGGGGCGGCCCGCTGGGTGGAGATGTTCGCGGAGGGCAACTGGGCCGAGTGCCTGGGGTTGCTGCGCAAGGAGGGGCCGCAGGGGCTGATCGACCGGGTCAGGGCGCTGGAGATCTCGGCTCAGGAGCGTGGGAGCGTGATCCGCTGGAAGCTGCACGACGACGCGGCGGCGGTCTTCGCGGAGCTCTGACCCTTTCGAGCCTGGGCGGGTCCCCCCGGACGAAGCCCGGGGGGAGTTCGAGGACGAGCCCGGCCACCGGACGGGTCCGGTCACCCCTCGCTCTCGGCTCGCTGGTTCAGCTGGTGCAGCAGCCGGGCCAGCTCCGCGACCTCGCCGCGGTCCCAGCCCGCCAGCTTGCTCATATAGCGGTCGCGCCGCGCGCCCCGCACCCGGCGGAAGCGCGAGCGCCCCTCGTCGGTGAGCCGGACGAGTGAAGCACGGCCGTCGGCCGGGTCGGGTTCGCGGGCCACCAGGCCGAGCCCCTCCAGGGCGCGTAGCTGGCGGCTCATGGTCGCCTTGCCGACGCCGAAGTAGCCGGCGAGATCGGTGGCGCGCTGCTGCCCGGCTTCCTCAAGACGCACGAGAAGTCCGTACGCGGCGGGCTCAAGATCGGGGTGGACCTCGCGGGCCATCTCGCCCGAGGACGCCCGGGCCCGGCGCAGAAAGACCGACAACTCCCGTTCCAGAGCGAGGAATTCGTGGTCCAAACCACTCCCGCTCCGGGGGTCTGCCTCACTCCCTGTACCGCTTTCGTGCACGTCAGCACCCCTCGCGCGCTTTCCTGATCCTGAAAGTTTCTTTCGGCGGCAGCCCATTGCCGCAGCTCGGCCAGTATTTCGCAGGCGTAGACCAACGGCAGCACCCTGCCCCCCTTCCACAACGGGGTTCTACGTGCGTAGCGTCATGGCTGGCATGTCCACACCATAGAGTCCGCCACGACATGTCGACACATCGTCAGTTCACCCCCACCGAGGTCTTCGGAGGCACGCTATGCCCGTGCTCAGATCCGGATCGACCGTCCGCTCCCGCCTCGCGACAGCGGTCGGCGCTCTCCTCGCAGTTCTCTCCCTCCTCCTCACCCTCCCCTCCACCGCCGGCGCCGCTGACGCTCCCCCGCGCGGCTCGGCGCACCTGGGCATGGGCGTCATCGCCCACGACGGACAGGGAGGCCTACCGCCCGGCACCCGCGCCGCCGAGACGGAAGGCGTGGACGTCTCCAGCCACCAGGGCAACGTCAATTGGTCCAGCCTGTGGAGCAGCGGCGTGAAGTGGGCCTACGTCAAGGCCACTGAGGGCACCTACTACAAGAACCCGTACTTCGGGCAGCAGTACAACGGCTCGTACAACATCGGGATGATCCGCGGCGCCTACCACTTCGCCACCCCCGACACCACGACCGGCGCGGCGCAGGCCGACTACTTCGTGAACAACGGCGGCGGCTGGTCCCGGGACGGCAAGACCCTGCCGGGCGCGCTGGACATCGAGTGGAATCCGTACGGCGCCGCCTGCTTCGGCAAGACCCAGTCCGGCATGGTCACCTGGATCCGCGACTTCCTGAACCGCTACAAGGCGCGCACCGGGCGGGACGCGGTTATCTACACCGCCACCAGCTGGTGGACCCAGTGCACCGGCAACTACAGCGGCTTCGGCGCGGCCAACCCGCTGTGGATCGCCCGGTACAACACCACGCCCGGCACCCTGCCTGCCGGCTGGGCATACCAGACGATGTGGCAGTACACCTCGTCAGGACCGATCGTCGGCGACCACAACAAGTTCAACGGCGCGCTGGACCGCGTCGTGGCGCTCGCCAACGGCTGAGCGTCGCACGCAGCCCGTCCCCCGCCTGCTGGTCACTACCAGTGCGCGGGGCGGGTCAGCCCGGAGGGCAGCCTGGTGGACGCGTCGCCCTTGGCCGCGTTCACCTGCGGCTGGGTGAGGAAGATACTGCCGGTCAGATCCGCGCCCGCGAGGTCCGCGTCCCTGAGGTCGGCCCCGATGAGGTCGGCGAGACGCAGATCGGCGCCGGTCAGATCGGCGGCGATGAGATACGCGCCGCGCAGATCGGCGCCCCTGAAGTCCGCGCCCCCCAGCCGCGCGCCGACGAGGTCGGCTCCCCTGCGGTCCTTCTTCCGGTCCTTCTTCTTGCTGCCCGCTTCGGCCCGGACGAGTTCGCTCGTACGGAGCAGGAGCACGTTGACGTCCTGCCGGTGCGTAGCCACGTCCAGCTTCTCGAGGGCACCGGGGCCGAGCCCGGTGAGGCGCTCGGTCTCCTCCAGCAGCCGCCGCAGCTCGCCGTGCAGCGCGCGGGCCGGGCGCAGGGTGAGCGCTTCGGTCAGATACCGGAGCAGCTCATGAAGCTGTCGTACGACGGGGAACACCGCGAACATCTGCGATGCGGTTTCCGGAGCCTGTCGCCAGTCCGTGCCGCCGAAAGTGATCTGGGAGACCTTCTGTCCCGCACCGAAGCAGTCGTAGACCGTGCAGCCGGGAAAGCCGCTCTGCCGCAGCCGCGTGTGGATGCCGCAGCGGAAGTCCGTTTGCAGGTTGGAGCAGGGCTTTCCGGCGTCCTTGCTGATCGCGAAGTCCGCGGATGCGGAGAAGGGCAGTGCCACGCAGCACAGTCCGAAGCAGCTCCCGCAGTCCGCCCGCAGGGCCCGGTCGTCGCGTTGGTCGTTCACACCGACCATTGTGCTGTGTCCTCCCGGGGAACAACCCGTGGACCCCCGAACCCCCGGAGCACGGGCGCCGGGGTCCGTCGATCGCCCGTCGCCTGGGCGTCCACGTGCACACGACCCGCCGGAGGATCAGCCGTCTGGCTGGAGTCGCTGGGCGCGGAGACAGGCTTCCAGGCGGGGGCGCAGGCGACGTTGCGGGGCTGGCTGGACTGAGAGCCACGAGCGGGCAGGATGTCCGGATGAAGTGGCACAGCCGTGCGAGCGGAACCGGCGGCACGATCAGGGGGCCGATGTGGCCCGCCATGGCCGTGCTGACCGCGGCGGGCCGTGGCTCGCCGACTACCGGGACGCCCAGCTTCAGGGCAGGCTCATCGGCGTACTGAGCGGCGGCGACACGGACAGCGAGTCGGCGGCCGCCCTCTTCGACGACCGCGCCCGCGCGTTGTACGCGGAAGCCACGGCCGGACAACGCGAAGGCCCGGCGGTGTCTGAACACCGCCGGGCCCACAGCGCCCCCCGGTCAGGCCGCCGCGGCAGCCACCGGAACCTCCGCCGGGGAGAGCGCGATCCCCAGCACCTGGCGGACATCCGTCACCGGGTGCACCTCCAGCTTGTCGAGGATCTCGGCCGGGACGTCGTCCAGGTCCGCCTCGTTCCGCTTGGGGATCACGACGGTCGTGATGCCCGCCCGGTGCGCTGCCAGCAGCTTCTGCTTCAGACCGCCGATGGGCAGGACACGGCCGGTCAGCGAGACCTCGCCGGTCATGGCGACGTCCGTACGGACCTGACGGCCGCTCAGCAGCGACGCGAGCGCCGTCGTCATCGTGATGCCCGCGCTCGGCCCGTCCTTCGGCACCGCGCCCGCCGGGAAGTGGATGTGTGCGCCCCGGTCCTTCAGGTCGCCGACCGGAAGCTCCAGTTCGGCCCCGTGCGAGCGGAGGAAGGAGAGCGCAATCTGCGCGGACTCCTTCATCACGTCGCCGAGCTGACCGGTGAGGGTCAGCCCCGCCGCGCCCGTCTCCGGGTCGGCCAGCGACGCCTCGACGTAGAGCACGTCGCCGCCCGCGCCGGTGACCGCGAGGCCGGTGGCCACGCCGGGCACGGCCGTCCGGCGCTCGGCCGGGTCCTGCGCGGACTCGGGCACGTGGTGCGGCCGTCCGACCAGGCCGCGCAGCTGCTCGGCGCCGATCGTGAAAGGCAGCTCCTGCTCACCCAGTTCGTGCTGGGCCGCCACCTTGCGCAGCAGCCGGGCCACCGACCGCTCCAGGTTACGGACGCCCGCCTCCCGGGTGTACTCACCCGCGAGCTTGCGCAGCGCCGAGTCCTCCAGGACGACCTCGCCGGGCTCGAGACCCGCCCGCTCCAGCTGGCGCGGCAGCAGGTGGTCCCGGGCGATGACGACCTTCTCGTCCTCGGTGTAGCCGTCGAGCCTGACCAGCTCCATCCGGTCGAGCAGGGCCTCCGGGATGGCCTCCAGGACGTTCGCCGTGGCGAGGAACACCACGTCGGACAGGTCGAGTTCGACCTCCAGGTAATGGTCCCGGAAGGTGTGGTTCTGCGCCGGGTCCAGGACTTCGAGCAGCGCGGCCGCCGGGTCACCCCGGAAGTCCGAGCCGACCTTGTCGATCTCGTCGAGGAGGACGACCGGGTTCATCGAACCGGCTTCCTTGATCGCCCGCACGATCCGGCCGGGGAGGGCACCCACGTACGTACGCCGGTGTCCGCGGATCTCCGCCTCGTCCCGTACGCCGCCGAGCGCGACCCGGACGAACTTCCGTCCCATCGCATGCGCGACGGACTCGCCGAGGGAGGTCTTGCCCACGCCGGGCGGGCCGACGAGCGCCAGGACCGCGCCCCCGCGCCGTCCGCCGACGACGCCGAGCCCGCGGTCGGCGCGCCGCTTGCGCACCGCCAGGTATTCGGTGATCCGTTCCTTCACGTCCTGCAGGCCGGCGTGCTCGGCGTCCAGGATCGCCTTGGCGCCCTGGATGTCGTACCCGGCCGCGCTGTCATCAGTTCGTTCGTTCCACGGCAGCTCCAGGACCGTGTCGAGCCAGGTGCGGATCCAGGAGCCCTCGGGGCTCTGGTCACTCGACCGCTCCAGCTTCTCGACCTCCTTGAGCGCGGCCTCACGCACCTTCTCGGGGATGTCGGCGGCCTCGACGCGGGCCCGGTAGTCGTCGGACTCGTCGTCAGCGTCGGTGGCCCCGCCGTTGAGCTGGCGCAGCTCCTTGCGTACGGCTTCGAGCTGGCGGCGCAGCAGGAACTCGCGCTGCTGCTTGTCGACGCCCTCCTGAACGTCCTTGGCGATGGACTCGGCGACGTCCTGCTCGGCGAGGTGCTCACGCAGCTGCTCGGTGGCGAGCTTGAGGCGGGCCACCGGGTCGGCGGTCTCCAGCAGTTCGATCTTCTGGGCGGTGGTCAGGAAGGGTGAGTAACCGGAGTTGTCGGCCAGCTGCGAGATGTCGTCGATCTGCTGGACGCGGTCCACGACCTGCCATGCGCCGCGCTTTTTCAGCCAGTCGGTGGCGAGCGCCTTGTACTCCGTGACCAGCTCGGTGACCGAGCCGGGCAGCGGGTCGGGCACGGTCTCTTCGACACGCGAGCCCTCGACCCAGAGCGCGGCGCCGGGGCCCGTGGTCCCCGCGCCGATCCTCACCCGGCCGCGGCCTCGGATGAGCGCGCCGGGGTCACCGTCGGAGAGCCGGCCCACCTGCTCGACGGTTCCGAGCACGCCGGTCGCGGGGTAGGTCCCGTCGACGCGCGGAACAAGCAGCACCGTCGGCTTGCTGTCACCGCTGGAACGCGCGGCAGCCTGGGCGGCCTCCACCGCGGCTCGTACGTCGGTGTCGGACAGGTCGAGCGGCACCACCATTCCGGGCAGCACGACCTCGTCGCCGAGCGGCAGCACGGGCAGGGTGAGCGGTGTGGACGTCGAAGCCATGATCTCCCCTTAGGCAGTGAAGTTGAGTTGTATGGACTCAATGCACAGCACTGCGGTGATGTTCCCAGGGAGGTGTTCGCTATCAGCGATCGACTGTCGTGCCTGGTCAGGGGGGACGCAAAGCGGCGCCGACGACTGACCCCGCAAATCGCGGCGGTCAAGAGGTCCTCCCGGACCAGTGACGCTCAACGTCCGACGCTCACCGGTCGCGGAGCGCGAAACCGTTCCGCGACCTCGCCCAGCGGCGCACCGCGGGCCAGCAGGCGAGGCCGGACAGCAGCGCAAGCAGATGACCCCAGTTGGTGAGCGGGTCCCCGAAGGCGAGCAGGTCCTTCACGAGCGTCAGGGAGACGAAGCCGAGCAGCGTCGATCGCAGCACCGGGCCGAACAGTCCGGCGAGGGCGCCGATGCTCGCCATCACGCCGAAGCTGATGCCGTAGTCGAGGCGATGCAGGGAGCTGACGGGCAGATGTCCGGTCACCACCCAGACCCCGACCGGGATCTCGGTGGCCAGCGTGGCCGCGACATGGCCTGCCAGGAAGACTCCGGCGGCGCGCCAGCCGCCGATGCGGCGTTCCAGCGCGGTGAGCGTGAAGAGGAAGGCGATGGCGTACGGGCCCAGCAGGCCGCCCGCGACCCACACCGCGCTGGCGCCGAGAACGAGCAGCGGCCTGTCCGCCAAATGGGCGACATCGGTGCTGGAGCCGCGGAGCAGCGTGGAGACGGTGTCGGGGTCGCCGTGCTGCATGAAGAGCGAGGTGGCGATCAGGACAAGGACATAGCAGAAGGTGAACGGTGTCCCGGTGGGCGTGGGCAGCAGCTGGAGCGCTTGCCGCCACAGAGGCAGCCGCGGGCACGGGGCGGGCCCGGGCGCGGACGGGACGGCGGGCGTCGCCACCCGCGTCGGCGCCGTGCGCTGGGTCGGGATGCCGCCCAGCAGCTCCTGGCCCGTGACCGGATCGCGCGTCGTCAGCCGTTCCACGCGTCAGGCCCCTCTCGTCAAGCCCCGAACAGACCCCCACCCAACGCGATCACCATCACCCCCGCCTATGACCTGCGCCACACGAGGCAACCTTGGCGCCACCCCGAGCGTCGTGCGCACGTCAGATCATGGCGAGCGGGCTGTGATCCCGCTGTGGCTTGGCCGTGGCCCGGCTGTGAACCGACCGTGAACCGGCAGCGCACCCCGTCGGCCGCATGCTGCACGCCCGGTCCCGCGGCATCCCCGTCGCCCTCGCCGTACTCGCCGCAACAGCCGCTCTCGCCGTATGGGCCGCATACGGACTGGACGCGTATCTCGACCCGAAGCGGCGCGTACCGGTGGTGGCGCTCGCACCGCTGCTCGCCTCCGCCGTGATCGGCACCAGCTTCCACCAGTACGCCGACGAGCTGGACCGGACGGCCGTGCGCCCCTGGTGGCCCCGGCGGCTGTCCCAGCTGCTGGCACTCACCGCACTCGCGGGAGCCGTCCTCGCTCTGGCCGTACTCGGGCATGTGGCGGAGTTCGGCGCACCGGCCATGGTGCGCAACACCCTGGGCGCGGTCGGGATCACTTCGGCCTCGGCGGCGCTCATCGGCACTCGGCTGAGCCGGCTGCCGGCGTTCACGTATCTGAGCGCGATCTACCTCGGTGCGCCCGGCGTCCACGGCGGCCGGGCCGCTGTGTGGGCCTGGCCCATGCAACCGGGCCCGCAGCTCGGGGCGTGGGCGGCGGCGGCCGCGGTGTTCATCGCGGGGTCGGCGCTCTACGCCTGGCGCGGCCCCTGCCGCGAGGGACCCTGACCCACAGCGCCGCGGCCCGAATCTGTTTGTCCCTCTCGCCCCCTCCCGCCAATATGGCCACGCAAAGCGTCCGACCACTCCCTGCGTCCGGCGGGGAGTGCCCTTGCCCGGAGGTCACCCGCCATGCCGCTCCAAGCCGACGGCCCCGTCACCCTCGACCGGCGAGAGGGGCCCCACGGGGAGGTCGTGCTGCGGCAGCGTGGCAAGCATCACGAGATCATCGCCAATGGGTGCTTCCTGATGGACACCTCCGACGGCCGCTCCGAGCGGCTGCTCATCGACGCCGCGTACGAAGCCCTCGCCGCCGCCGGAAAGAGCGACCCCACGCTCCTCATCGGCGGCCTCGGCGTCGGCTTCTCCCTCGCCCGAGCCGCCGCCAATCCCCGCTGGCGGCATATCGCCGTCGTCGAGCGCGAGCAGGCGATCATCGACTGGCACCGCACCGGCCCCCTCGGACAGATCTCCGGCGACGCGTTCGCCGACCCCCGCAGCGTGATCCTTCACACGGACCTCGTCGCATACCTGCGCACGACCACGGACCGCTACGACGCTCTCTGTCTGGATATCGACAACGGACCCGACTGGACCGTCACCGACGACAACGAAAACCTCTACTCGGCGGCTGGACTCGCCGCCTGCCAGAGCCGGTTGCAGCCCGGCGGGATCCTCGCCGTGTGGTCCGCGCAGCCCTCCGCGGCTTTTGAGGATGCGTTGCGGAATGCCGGATTCACCGGGGTAACCACCGAAGAGATCCATGTTGCCCGAGGCGTACCCGACGTGGTCCACCTCGCTGTTCGCCCTGCGTAGCCGGGACGCCTTCACTGCCTTTACGCTGCTGACCTACACACGAGATCTACACCGGCATGCAGCTCGCGAGAACGCGTACAGGGGCGGGGCGATGGAGCAGACACACACCACGCACAACGGCGTCGGAGCCACACCCGGCGCCCAGCGCCGGGTGCTGGTCGTCGAGGACGACTCGACGATCGTCGATGCCATCGCCGCCCGCCTGCGGGCGGAAGGCTTTCTGGTCCAGACGGCCTTGGACGGCCCGGCCGCCGTCGACGCCGCCGAGGCCTGGCAGCCCGATCTGATGGTGCTCGATGTGATGCTCCCGGGCTTCGACGGCCTTGAGGTCTGCCGCCGCGTCCAGGCGCAGCGCCCGGTCCCTGTGCTGATGCTCACAGCGCGCGACGACGAGACCGACATGCTCGTGGGTCTCGGCGTGGGCGCCGACGACTACATGACCAAGCCGTTCTCGATGCGCGAGCTCGCGGCCCGGGTGCATGTGCTGCTGCGCCGCGTGGAGCGGGCGGCCCTCGCCGCGGTCACCCCCCGCAGCGGGATCCTGCGCCTCGGCGAGCTGGAGATCGACCACGCCCAGCGCCGGGTCCGGGTGCGCGGCGAGGACGTACATCTCACACCGACCGAGTTCGACCTGCTGGTCTGCCTGGCGAACACCCCGCGCGCCGTCCTCTCCCGTGAGCAGCTGCTCGCGGAGGTGTGGGACTGGGCCGACGCGTCCGGCACCCGCACCGTCGACAGCCACATCAAGGCCCTGCGCCGGAAGATCGGCGCCGAGCGCATCCGTACCGTCCACGGCGTCGGTTACGCACTGGAGACGCCGGCTCCATGAGACGGCGGCCCTGGGACCGGCTGCCCGGCCGTGGCGGCCGACGGAGCCGGCTGCCGTCCGCCTCCATCGCGATCTCGATCAAGACCAAGCTCGGGACGCTCGTCGTCGTCTCGGTCTTCATCACCACGGGCCTGCTGCTGGTCGCCCTGCGCACCCGGACCGAGCTCCGCTTCATCACCGTCTTCTCGGTGATAGCCACCTTGCTGATCACCCAGTTCGTGGCGCACGGCCTGACCGCCCCGCTGGACGAGATGAACACCGTGGCCAAGGGCATATCGCACGGCGACTACACCCGCCGGGTGCGCGGCGCCGACCGCCGTGACGAACTCGGCGACCTCGCCTCCACCATCAACCGCATGGCCGACGACCTGGAGGCCGTGGACCAGCACCGCAAGGAGCTGGTCGCCAATGTCTCGCACGAGCTGCGCACCCCGATCGCCGCGTTGCGCGCCGTGCTGGAGAACGTCGTGGACGGGGTCTCCGCCGCCGACCCGGAGACGATGCGTACGGCGCTCAAGCAGACGGAACGCCTGGGCCGTCTGGTCGAGACGCTGCTCGACCTGTCCCGGCTCGACAACGGCGTCGTACCGCTCAAGGCCCGCCGTTTCGAGGTGTGGCCGTACCTCTCCGGCGTGCTGAAGGAGGCCAATCTGGCCGCGGCCCAGCGCGGTCTGACCTCCGGCTCCGGCAACCACACCCGTACCGACGTGCATCTGCACCTGGATGTGTCGCCGCCGGAGCTGACCGCGCACGCGGACGCGGAGCGGCTGCACCAGGTGGTCGCCAATCTGATCGACAACGCGGTCAAGCACTCGCCGCCGCACGGCCGCGTGACGGTACGCGCCCGCCGCGGCCCGCAGCCGGAATCCCTCGACCTGGAAGTTCTCGACGAGGGCCCGGGCATCCCGGAGCCGGAGCGCCACCGGGTCTTCGAGCGCTTCAACCGGGGCAGCGTGCTGTCCCCGCACGGCAAGGGCAGCGACGGCGGCACGGGCCTGGGGCTGGCGATCGCACGCTGGGCGGTCGATCTGCACGGCGGGCGCATCGGGGTGGCCGAATCGTCCCGGGGCTGCCGGATCCAGGTCACCCTTCCGGGGATCCCTTCGGCGCGCGGTTGACGTAGAGTTCGAGCTGGCAGCGCGCGTCCTGCGTGTGCTGTTCTGCGCGTGTGCTGTTCTGCGCGTGCGCAGTGAGGGGCGTGGCCGGAAGAAGGCCTATACGCCGTCGAGAGGTACGAGCCGACGGGGCTACGGCCGCCGTGTGACGCACCCGACCTTGCCTGCGGGGAAGCGGAATCGCGCTTATTTCCCGCCATTCCCTGCCCCGAAACCCGCCTTCAGGTGTGACTTGCGCGACGATGGCCCCACCCGGCCTGCACCTGTCGGCCAGGGAGGCGTAGCCTTTATTTCCGCTGTCCATCACCTTGTGAAGCGGAAGAGGGCGGTTGCCGCCGTGTCGTCTCAGTCCCCCAGTAACTCGAGTATCTCGGCCGACCAAGGCGGGCAGGGTAAGAACCCTGCCGCCGCGTTCGGCGCCAATGAGTGGCTCGTCGACGAGATCTACCAGCAGTACCTCCAGGACCCCAGTTCGGTCGATCGTGCCTGGTGGGACTTCTTCGCCGACTACAAGCCGGGCGGCGCGAATGCCAACGCCGCGGGGGCGAAGCCGGTGAGCGAAGCCCCGGCCGCGCAGTCCGGCGCCGCAGCCGCGGGGGCTGCGGGTGCCACGGCCGCGGCCCCGGCCCCGGCTGCCGCCGCCCCAAGCGCTCCCGCAGCGTCTGCGGACACGCAGACCGGCTCCGCTGAAACGGCCACCCCGGCCGCGCAGCAGGCCGCCACCGCGGCCCCCGCCGCACCGGCGAAGCCCGCCGCGAGCGCCGGTGCCGCAGGCACCGCCACCTCCAAGCCGGCGGCTGCTGCCGGCAAGGCAGCTGAGCCGGCCCCGTCCGAGGGCCCCCAGCTCGTCCCGCTGCGCGGCCCCGCCGCCGCGGTCGCGAAGAACATGAACGCCTCGCTGGAGGTGCCCACGGCCACATCCGTGCGTGCCGTCCCGGTGAAGCTGCTCTTCGACAACCGCATCGTCATCAACAACCACCTCAAGCGCGCCCGCGGCGGGAAGGTCTCCTTCACGCACCTCATCGGGTACGCGATGGTGCAGGCCATCAAGGCCATGCCCTCGATGAACTGGTCGTACACGGAGAAGGACGGCAAGCCCGCCCTCCTCAAGCCGGACCACATCAACTTCGGTCTGGCCATCGACCTGGTGAAGCCCAACGGCGACCGCCAGCTGGTCGTCGCGGGCATCAAGAAGGCCGAGACCATGAACTTCTTCGAGTTCTGGCAGGCCTACGAGGACATCGTCCGGCGCGCCCGCAACAACAAGCTGACGATGGACGACTTCACCGGCGTCACCGTCTCGCTGACCAACCCCGGCGGCCTCGGCACCGTCCACTCCGTGCCGCGTCTGATGCCCGGGCAGTCGGTCATCATGGGCGTCGGCTCGATGGATTACCCCGCGGAGTTCCAGGGCACGTCCCAGGACACTCTGAACAAGCTGGGCATCTCCAAGGTCATGACGCTGACCTCGACGTACGACCACCGGGTCATCCAGGGCGCCGCCTCCGGCGAGTTCCTGCGGATCGTCGCGAACCTTCTCCTCGGCGAGAACGGCTTCTACGACGACATCTTCGAGGCGCTGCGCATCCCGTACGAGCCGGTCCGCTGGCTCAAGGACATCGACGCCTCGCACGACGACGACGTCACCAAGGCGGCGCGGGTCTTCGAGCTGATCCACTCCTACCGGGTCCGCGGCCATGTCATGGCCGACACCGACCCGCTGGAGTACCGCCAGCGCAAGCACCCCGACCTGGACATCACCGAGCACGGCCTCACCCTGTGGGACCTGGAGCGCGAGTTCGCCGTCGGCGGCTTCTCCGGCAAGTCCCTGATGAAGCTGCGCGATGTGCTGGGCGTGCTGCGCGACTCGTACTGCCGCACCACCGGCATCGAGTTCATGCACATCCAGGACCCGAAGCAGCGCAAGTGGATCCAGGACCGCGTCGAGCGTGGGCACACCAAGCCCGAGCGCGAGGAGCAGCTGCGGATCCTGCGCCGCCTCAACGCTGCGGAGGCCTTCGAGACCTTCCTGCAGACCAAGTACGTCGGTCAGAAGCGGTTCTCGCTGGAGGGCGGCGAGTCCGTCATCCCGCTGCTCGACGCGGTCATCGATTCGGCTGCCGAGTCGCGCCTGGACGAGGTCGTCATCGGCATGGCCCACCGCGGCCGCCTCAACGTCCTGGCGAACATCGTCGGCAAGTCGTACGCGCAGATCTTCCGGGAGTTCGAGGGCAACCTCGACCCGAAGTCGATGCACGGCTCGGGCGATGTGAAGTACCACCTGGGCGCCAACGGCACCTTCACCGGTCTGGACGGCGAGCAGATCAAGGTCTCGCTGGTCGCCAACCCCTCACACCTGGAGGCGGTCGACCCGGTCCTGGAGGGTGTCGCGCGCGCCAAGCAGGACGTCATCAACAAGGGCGGCACGGACTTCACGGTCCTGCCGGTCGCCCTGCACGGTGACGCGGCCTTCGCCGGCCAGGGTGTCGTCGCCGAGACGCTGAACATGTCGCAGCTGCGCGGCTACCGCACCGGCGGCACGGTCCACATCGTCATCAACAACCAGGTCGGCTTCACCGCCGCCCCGGAGTCGTCGCGTTCGTCGATGTACGCGACCGACGTGGCCCGCATGATCGAGGCGCCGATCTTCCATGTGAACGGCGACGACCCGGAGGCCGTGGTCCGGGTGGCGCGGCTCGCCTTCGAGTTCCGCCAGACGTTCAACAAGGACGTCGTGATCGACCTCATCTGCTACCGCCGCCGCGGTCACAACGAGGGCGACAACCCGCAGTTCACCAACCCGCAGATGTACAACCTCATCGACAAGAAGCGCTCGGTGCGCAAGCTGTACACCGAGTCGCTGATCGGTCGCGGCGACATCACGCTGGAAGAGGCGGAGCAGGCGCTCCAGGACTTCCAGGGCCAGCTGGAGAAGGTCTTCGCGGAGGTGCGCGAGGCCACCAGCCACCCGGCCCCGACGCATGTCCCGTCCGCGCAGGCCGAGTTCCCGGTGGCCGTCACCACCGCGGTCTCCCAGGAGGTCGTGAAGCGGATCGCCGAGTCCCAGGTGAACATCCCCGACCATGTCACTGTCCACCCCCGTCTGCTGCCGCAGCTTCAGCGGCGTGCGGCCTCGGTGGAGGACGGCACGATCGACTGGGGCACGGGCGAGACGCTCGCCGTCGGCTCGCTGCTGATGGAGGGCACCCCGGTCCGGCTCTCCGGCCAGGACACCCGCCGCGGCACGTTCGGCCAGCGCCACGCGGTGCTGGTGGACCAGGAGACCGGCGAGGACTACACCCCGCTGCAGTACCTCTCCGAGGACCAGGCCCGTTTCAACGTCTACGACTCGCTGCTGAGCGAGTACGCGGCGATGGGCTTCGAGTACGGCTACTCCCTGGCCCGCCCGGACGCGCTGGTCATGTGGGAGGCGCAGTTCGGTGACTTCGTCAACGGCGCGCAGACCGTCGTCGACGAGTTCATCTCCTCGGCGGAGCAGAAGTGGGGCCAGACTTCCGGTGTGACCCTGCTGCTGCCGCACGGCTACGAGGGCCAGGGCCCGGACCACTCGTCCGCCCGTCCTGAGCGCTTCCTGCAGATGTGCGCGCAGAACAACATGACGGTCGCGATGCCGACCCTGCCGTCGAACTACTTCCACCTGCTGCGCTGGCAGGTGCACAACCCGCACCACAAGCCGCTGATCGTCTTCACCCCGAAGTCGATGCTGCGTCTGAAGGCGGCGGCGTCGAAGGTGGAGGAGTTCACCACCGGCGGCTTCCGCCCGGTGATCGGCGACACGGCGGTTGATTCGGGCGAGGTGGACCCGAACGCGATCCGCAAGGTCGTCTTCTGCACCGGCAAGGTCTACTACGACCTGGACGCCGAGCGGGTCAAGCGCCGCAACACCGACACCGCGATCATCCGTCTCGAGCGTCTGTACCCGCTGCCGGGCGCCGAGCTCCAGGCGGAGATCGCCAAGTTCCCGAACGCCGAGAAGTACCTCTGGGCGCAGGAGGAGCCGGCGAACCAGGGTGCGTGGCCGTTCATCGCGCTGAACCTGATCGACCACCTGGACCTGGCGGTCGGCGCGGACATCCCGCACGGCGAGCGCCTGCGCCGCATCTCGCGCCCGCACGGCTCGTCGCCGGCTGTCGGCTCGGCCAAGCGTCACCAGGCGGAGCAGCAGCAGCTGCTCAACGATGAAGGCCCGGACCGCAGAACGGCCCGGGCGATCACGTGCTGAGGTCGGCGATGGTGCTGTTTGCGGCTGCGGCTGCGGCTGCGGCT
>NZ_JBSFMS010000126.1:0-20918 GCF_053599675.1 Streptomyces sp. NPDC000880
GGCCGTCGCTCGGGTAGCAGCCGTCGGCGCCGGGCGTCTCGGTGGAGTACCGCTCACCGCCGAGGTCGGCGTTGCCGGCGCTGCGGGCTGCCGGCGATTGAGGAGGCAGGGCCTGAGTCCGGGCCAGGCCCGGCAAATCCAGCCCCGTGGGACCCCCGGACGAAGTCTGGGGGAGATTGAGGCGCGGGGCCGGGGCGGAGCCCCGGTTTCGGGAAGGGGCGGGGAGGGGAACAGCCCCGCCGCAGGCGCCCCGCACACCGCGGGCTACCCCGCCAGCGCCTCGAACAGGCTGAACCCCGCCAGCGCCAGCATCAACCCCGCCGCCACTCTCGTGATCAGCCGGAGCGGCACGTACTTCATCAGCGTCCGCCCGCCCAGGATCCCCATCCCCGCGACCGCCCACAGCGCCAGCACCGCGCCGGTCCCCACCGAGAGCGGGTTGTCGTAGCGGGCCGCGAGGTTCGCCGTCATGATCTGGGTCAGGTCGCCGAACTCCGCGACCAGGATCAGCATGAAGCCCGCCCCGGAGACCTTCCAGAAGGACTGGTCGGCCGGAGCCTTGACCTCCTCCTCGTCGCCGTCGTCCTTCTTCATCAGCAGCACCAGCGCGCCCGCGAGGAAGAGCAGGCCGACCACCGCCTGCACCAGCCGGTGCGGCAGCAGGGTCAGCACGCTGCCCGCCGCGACGGCGAGCGTGACATGGACGGCGAAGGCGGCGGCGACGCCCGCGAAGACGTACGAGGCGCGGTAACGGGTGCCGAGCATCAGACCGGCGAGAGCGGTCTTGTCGGGGAGTTCGGCGAGGAAGACGACGCCGAAGGTAACCGCCATGACGGTGAAGCTGATCACGGTTGGGATTCCTCAATCGGTCGGGCGCAGCCCTGCCGAGAGACCTGAGCGTTTCAGGGGTCGCTTCGGCACGGCAGCACCATGAATGCATACATGGACACTGCGGCCGAAGGTCTCGCTGGCAGACCTCACCGAAGTCTCGAAAGGTCCGCCTCCGGGCGCCGGCCGGGCACGAGGCCCAGCAGTATGTCGACGTTCCGGCGAAGAGCTACTCCCCTTCTGCTCCGTTCAGGGTACGCCATCTCGACCGTCAGTCCGGATCGCGGTAGAGCCGCCCCCGTGCCACCAGCTCCAGCACCAGCGACACCGCCACCGCCTGCACCGCCATCAGCGCGACCAGCACAAACAGCTGCACCGCGCCCGCCTGCAGCGGTGACGCCCCGCCGAGCAGCATGCCGACGAATGCCCCCGGGAGTGTGACCAGGCCCACGGTCCTGGTCTGATCGAGCCCCGGCAGCAGCGCGTCGGACGCGGCCCCGCGCGCGACCTCCATCCGGGCGTCCCGGTCGAGCAGCCCGAGCGCCATCCCCGCCTCCACCTCGCCGTGCCGCAGCCTCAGCTCGTCCAGGGCCCGCCGTCCGGCGAGCACGGTCGCGGTGAGCGCGCCGCCGATGAGGATGCCGGTCACCGGGATCAGCGCGATGCCCTTCACCGGGACCAGTCCCGTGAGCAGCAGGGCACAGACGACGGGCACCACGCCCGCGGCGATCGGCAGCCAGGCCCACCACCAGGTCTTGTTCGCGGTGATGCGCCGGCCGGCCGTGCGCAACGCGACCGCGTACATCAGCAGCAGAAACGCGAGCAGCAGCGGTACGGAGCGGACCACCCAGCCGATCACCAGGGAGACGGCCCCGAGTTGGACCGCGGCCCGCACTCCGGCCACGGCGATCTCGCGCGCCCGCCCCAGATGAGCGACGGCTACCACCGCCGCCGCGACGGCCAGCAACACGGCCAGCGCGACCCCGAACGTGACATTGACCGGCAGCAGCACCCGGCAACCCTACGCCGCCGCACGCCATGTGCCGAGGCGTCAGAACCCCTTATGTCCGGCGATTTCCATGGATGTCCAGGGCAGCCCCGGGAGTTCCGGAGGCGTCCGAACTCTTGATGTGACGTGCTCATGTCGCCACCCTGTTACCTGGCGCCCATCCCCAAGAAACCTGGCGCCGCCACCATGGCCACGCCCGAACGGCCAAGTTCCCCCCACATCAAAGGAGTTCGCATGTCTGGTGTCTACGCGCGTCGCTTCCGTCGTATAGCCGTACTCGCCGCAACCTCCGCCCTCGCCGCCACCGGTCTGCTCGCCACCGCCCCCGCCGCGCAGGCCTCCCCGCCCACCCCGATCAGCGCCGCCACCGCCCGTACCTACCTCGGCCAGCTGACGGTGAAGGCGGAAGGCTCCTCCACCGGCTACAGCCGCGACTTGTTCCCGCACTGGATCACCCAGTCGGGCGCGTGCAACACCCGTGAAGTCGTGCTCAAGCGCGACGGCCAGAACGTCCAGCAGGACTCCAGCTGTGCGGCGGTCAGCGGCACTTGGTACTCCGAGTACGACGGCGCCACGTGGTCCCTCGCCTCCGACGTGGACATCGATCACGTAGTGCCGCTCGCCGAAGCCTGGCGCTCCGGCGCGAGCAGCTGGACCACGGCCCAGCGGCAGTCCTTCGCCAACGACCTCACCCGCCCGCAGCTGATCGCCGTCACCGACAACGTCAACCAGGCCAAGAGCGACAAGGACCCGGCGGAGTGGCTGCCGCCGCGGACCGCCTACCGCTGCACGTACGCCCGGATGTGGGTGCACGTGAAGCACCAGTGGAGCCTGTCGGTGGACTCGGCCGAGAAGAGCGCGCTGCAGTCGGTGCTGAACGGCTGCTGACCAGCCGCTTACACTCCGGCCACGATCCGGCCGGAACCTGTTCGCCCCCCTCTGTCGTTCCGTACCGTACGGTGCGACAGAGGAGGGCAATCATGACCGGGCTGCGCCTGGGACCACTGCTGCGGTACGTCGACTGGAAATCCGGCGGGAGCGCGACCGTCTGGGTCGAGGCCGACCGGCCGTGTACGGCCGAGGTCCGGTGCGCGGACGGCGCAAAGGGGACTTCGCACACATTCCAGATCGAGGGCCACCACTACGCGCTGATCCCCGTCACCGGTCTGACGCCCGGCACGGCGACGGAGTACGAGGTGCTGCTCGACGATCACCGGGTCTGGCCGCTGGAAGACTCCCCCTTCCCGGCCAGCACGATCCGTACGCCCGACGTCCCGTCCTCCGGCGTCACGGTGTCCTTCGGCTCGTGCCGCTGGTCGTCCGCGCCCGCCGACGAGCACGACCCGATCGGCCCGGACGCGCTCGACACCCTCGCCTCGAAGCTCGCAGCCGAGCCCGATGCCGTACGGCCCGATGTGCTGCTCCTGCTGGGCGACCAGGTGTACGCGGACGCGACGTCCAAGGCGACCCAGGCATGGCTCGCCACTCGCCGGGATCTGAGCGAGCCTCCCGGCACTCAGGTCGCGGACTACGAGGAGTACACCCGTCTCTACGACGAGTCCTGGCTGGACCCCGAGGTGCGCTGGCTGCTCTCCACCGTCCCCAGCTGCATGATCTTCGACGACCATGACGTGATCGACGACTGGAACACCAGCGCGTCCTGGCTGGCGGAGTTGCGGGCTACCCCGTGGTGGCAGAAGCGGCTGATCAGCGCCCTGATGTCGTACTGGGTCTACCAGCACCTGGGCAATCTCTCCCCGGCGGCGCTGGAGTCGGACGAGCTGTACGCGGCTGTACGGGCGTCTGACGACGGGACCGACCGGCTCAGGCGCTTCGCCGAGGAGGCGGACGCCGACCCGGCCTGTGTGCGCTGGAGTTACCGCCGCGACTTCGGCCGGACCCGGCTGCTGATGGTGGACACGCGCGCGGGCCGCGTCCTGGACGAGCAGCGGCGGACGATGCTGGATGCGGACGAGGCCCACTGGCTGCGCGAACAGGCGCTGGCCGAGCGGGGGTCGTACGACCACCTGCTCATCGGCGCCTCGCTGCCATGGCTGCTGCCGCCGCTGATCCACGACGCGGAGAGCTGGAACGCCGCGCTGTGCCGCGGTGAGCGGGGCGCGAGATGGGCGCGGATCGGCGAGGACCTGCGTAGACGGGCCGACTTGGAGCACTGGGCGGCCTTCCCCGACTCCTTCGAGAAGCTGACGGCCCTGATCGCGGAGGTCGGCAGCGGGGAGGACGCGCCTGCAACGGTATGTGTGCTGTCGGGCGATGTGCACCATGCGTACGTCGCCGAGCCCGAGTGGCCGGACGGCGCGCAGCCCGACTCCCGGGTGCTGCAGCTGACCTGCTCGCCCGTGCACAATTCCATCCCCCGCTTGATACAGCTCGGCTTCACCTTCGGCTGGAGCCGGGTGGGCCGGCGGCTCGGCCATGCGCTGGCCCGCCATGGCCGCGTGCGCAGGTCGGCGGTGAACTGGGGACGGACGGGCGGTCCGTGGTTCGGCAATCAGCTGATGACGCTGATGCTGCGGGGCCCTTCGGCGACCCTGCGGCTGGAGCAGGCGCGGGTGGTGGGGGCGGGCTCCGACGCTCGCGCGCGGCTGGTGACGGCGGATGAGCGGGAGTTGACTGCGAGCCGTGATCCTTCCCACAGCGGAGGGTGATCCTCGGCCCCAGGGGTTCGACTCCCGGCGCACCCCCGGCATGATGAGCCGGACGTTCAGCTTCCCTGCAGCCCACATGCCCCGGGAGTCACCGCTTTGTCCGACGTACGAGACGCATGGTCCGCAGTTCCGCACCCCGGTGCCCCTGCCCGTGCCCGCGCCATCGCGGTCGTCGGCGCGGGCCCGCGCGGCACGTCCGTGCTCGAACGACTCTGCGCGTCGGCCCCCGAACTGACCCCGGACACGCCGCTGACGATCCACCTCGTCGACCCGGCACCCCCGGGCCCGGGCCGCGTCTGGCGCACGGACCAGCCCGCGGAGCTGCTGATGAACACGGTGGCGTCGCAGGTCACGCTGTTCACGGACGACAGCGTTGCCTGCGAGGGGCCGATCCGCCCGGGCCCAAGCCTGTACGAGTGGGCGACGGAGATCGCCGGGGAGAAGCTCGGCCCGGACGACTATCCGACGCGGGCGTGCTACGGGCGCTACCTGGAATGGGCATTCGGCCTGTCGGTGGCGTCGGCCCCGGAGTCGGTGACGGTGGAAGTACACCCGGCACGGGCGGTACGGCTCGAGGACGACCGGGAGGGGACCGCGGGAGGCGGGGCGCAGGCGGCCACCACGCGTCCGCGACCGGAAGCGCACGCCACGGCATCCGCGGCGCAGGCGGGCGCGCGCGCCACGGTGCCCCGTCCCCGCGCGGCGGGCGACGCAACCGCACCCGCGGCGACCGGACCAGACGCACCCAAAGCCACCGGACCCGAGGCGCCCGCAGCCGAAGCCCCCGGACCGGACGCGCCCGGACCCGCAGCCCCCGGACCGGACGCGCCCGCGGCCACCGCCCCCGACGCGCCCGCGGCCACCGCCCCCGACGCGCCCGCGGCCACCTCCCCGCTCCAGACCCTCACCCTCGATGACGGCACCACCATCACCGGGCTCTCCGCCGTGATCCTCGCGCAGGGTCATCTGCCCGTCGTCTCCCGGCAGACCCAGGCGCACCTCTCCGAGTACGCCGCCCGCCACCCCCGCCTGCGCTACTTCGGGCCCGCCAACCCCGCGGACCTCGACCTCTCCCCCATCGCCCCCGGAGAATCGGTCCTGCTGCGCGGCCTCGGCCTCAACTTCTTCGACCACATGGCGCTGTTGACAACCGGCCGTGGCGGCGCGTTCGTACGCGGTGACGACGGCGCGCTCACCTACACCCCCTCCGGCCGCGAACCGCGGCTCTATGCGGGATCCCGGCGCGGCGTCCCGTACCAGGCGCGCGGCGACAACGCGAAGGGCACGTCCGGGCGGCACGAGCCGCTGGTGCTCACACCCGACGTGATCGCCGTCTTCCGCAAACGCGCGGACGAGGGCGACCCGCCCGACTTCCTCACCGAGATATGGCCGCTCGTGGCCAAGGAAGTGGAGACGGTCCACTACGAGGCGCTCCTCATGGCACGCGAACCCGCCCCGGACGGCCTCGCCCTCCGCGACTTCCGGGCCCGCTACCTCGACGCCCCCCACGACAGCCCCCAAGAAGCCGCCGTACTGGGCGAGTTCTGCATCGCGCACCCGGACCGCTGGTCCTGGGACCGGATTTCGCGCCCGTACGCCGACGAGCGCTTCGCCTCCCCCGCCGAGCACCGCGCCTGGCTCCTCGCCCATCTGCGCGAGGACGCCGCCGCGGCCGCGCTCGGCAATGTCGCGGGCCCGCTGAAGGCCGCCCTCGATGTACTGCGCGATCTCCGCAACGAGCTGCGCCTGATCGTGGACCACGCCGGCCTCTCCGGCAGCTCCCGCCGCGACCACCTGGACCGCTGGTACACCCCGCTGAACGCGTTTCTCTCCATCGGCCCGCCGCGCCGCCGCATCGAGGAGATGACGGCCCTCATCGAGGCGGGCGTACTCGATGTGATCGGCCCGCGCACCGCCATGGGGATGTCGGACGAGGTCCTGGACGGAGCCTTTACCGCCGAGTCGCCGGATGTGCCCGGATCCTTCGTCACGGCGACGACGCTGATCGAGGCGCGGCTGCCGGAACCGGACCTCAGGCGGACCTGCGACGAGCTGCTCGGGCGACTGCTGAAGACGGGCCAGTGCCGGCCGCACACGATCGACGGTTACGAAACCGGAGGGCTGGACGTAACACAGCGCCCGTACCGTCTGATCAACCGTCAGGGTCGCCCGCACTCACGGCGCTTCGCGATCGGAGTGCCCACCGAAGGCGTGCACTGGGTGACCGCGGCCGGGGCCAGGCCGGGCGTGGACTCGGTGACGCTCTCGGACGCGGACGCCGTGGCGCGCGCCGCCCTGCGCACGCTCGAAACGTCACGCAGGGACACGGAAGCACTGGCGAAAATTGGCCGGCGACCAACTGTTGAACTTGCAAGCATTGATTAGGTCTGCCTAACGTAGGGCCTCCCTCGTCGGTTCATGTCCCCAGACCGAAGGAGCCCCCCATGCCCAACTCCTCCTCCACCCCCTCGCTGTCCGGCCGCCTGAACAAGGCCCAGCCCTACACCCTCGGCCTGTTCCGCGTCGTCATCGGCCTGCTCTTCGCCTGCCACGGCGCCGCCTCACTGTTCGGCGTGCCCGGCGGCACGGGGGGCGGCGGCATCATCCCGGCCGGCACCTGGCCCGGCTGGTACGCCGCGGTGATCGAGCTGGGCGGCGGCACCCTGGTGCTGCTCGGCCTGGGCACCCGCACCTCCGCGTTCATCGCGTCGGGCTCGATGGCGTACGCGTACTTCACGGTCCACCAGCCCAAGGCACTCTTCCCCCTGCAGAACAGCGGCGAGGGCGCCGCGGTCTTCTGCTGGGCCTTCCTGCTGCTGGTCTTCACGGGCCCGGGCGCACTCGCGCTGGAGCGGGTGTTCACCCCGCGCGGCGAGAGCCCGCCGGCGGACGACGAGGAGCGCAATGAGCAGGCCACGGCGGTCGCGGCCTGACAGCCCCGACCTGCAACCTTGACCTGGCAACCCTGGCCTGACGGTCCATCAGCGCGTAGCACGTAGAGCGCCCGGCTCCGTACGACGAGGGACCGGGCGCTTCGTGCATCCCGCGGCCGCCGGATCGAAGTGAGGCTTACAACATCCGCGGCCCCCTGGCGATCTCGAGATGAACCCCAGGCGTACGCTGTACAGCTGTACAGCCGCCCCTGCCGCTCCCCTGCGACGTCGCGGCGTATTTCACGAATCCGGGGAGTTCGGGTGCTCGAGAGTGTGGGGTCGCTGACCGGCAGCCCATGGATCTACGCGGTGGTGGCCCTTTCCGTACTTCTCGACGTCTTCCTGCCCGTGCTGCCCAGCGGAGTCCTGGTGATCACGGCGGCGACCGCGGCCGCGGCGGGCTCGACCACCGCCACGGCCACCGCGTCCGTCGAGGCCGCGGCCGGCCGGGTCCCGCAAGAAGTGCCCTCGCTCCTCGTCCTGATCCTGTGCGCGGCCACCGCGTCCGTGCTCGGCGACCTCGTCGCGTACCGGCTGGCCTGGCGCGGCGGTGACCGCCTGGACCGGGCGATCGCCCGCTCGCGCAAGCTGACCAGCGCGCAGCAACGTCTTGGCACGGCCCTCAGCCGCGGCGGTGGCGCGCTTGTCGTGATCGCACGCTTCGCCCCGGCCGGCCGCTCGGTCGTCTCCCTGGGCGCGGGCGCGGCACACCGCAGGGTGAAGGAGTTCCTGCCCTGGTCGGCCCTGGCGGGCGTGGCCTGGGCGGGTTACAGCGTGGGCCTCGGCTACTTCGGCGGCGCATGGCTGGGCGCGAGCTGGATCGGCGCGGCGGTCTCGGTCCTCGCGCTGTTCGCCGCGGGCGCGCTGGCGGCCTATGTCATGCGGCGCCCGACACAGACGCCGACGCCCGAACCGGCCTCTTAGCGGCCTCGCCGGACCCACGGGACCCGCGCACTTCGAGCCCGTCGAGCAGCTTGCGGGTCGCCTCGGCCATCTCGTCGACGGCCTGGTCGAAGACCTCGCGATTGTGCGCGGCGGGGGCGCGGAAGCCGGACACCTTGCGTACGTACTGCAGGGCGGCGGCGTGGATGTCGTCCTCGGTGGCCTCTTCGGGGAGGACGGGCGGGCGGAGAGTCTTAATGCTGCGGCACATGTATTCAGTGTGCCTCGCGGGTCTGACAATGCCGCAGGAAACGGGCGGGACCGCAGCCTGACCTGCGGAGACAGGCGGGACCGCCCTCTGACATGCGGCAGCGGGCGGGGCCGCACCCTGACCTGCGGGTGCGGCCCCGAACCACGCCTATCGCCTACCGCCTGCCGGCTACCGCCTACACTCCCGCCGCAGCCCGCACGACCGCCGCCGCCAGCCGCTCGCTCTCCGGGGCTGCGCCGCCCGGGAAAGCGAACCGGCGCCGGACGTAGCCGTACGCGACCCCACTGCCCGGATCGGCGAAGCCCTGGGCCCCCGCTGCGCCACTGTGGCCGAACGCGTCCGTGCCGAGGAAGGGGTACCGCATCCCCAACGCCTGGAAGCCGAGGCCGAAGTGGCCCACCTCACCCGAGACCATATCGACGCCCGCCGTGGTCAGCCGGGCGAACTCCGCGATCGTCTCCGGCCTGAGCAGCGGCGCCCGGCCGTCGACCTCGCTGATCGCCGCCGCGTACATCGCCGCCACCCCGCGCGCGTTCGCGACGCCGGCGGCCGATGCCTGGCCAAGCGCCCGCACGGCACGTGTGTTGATGAAGTCCAACAGGTCCGTGGGCGGCTCGGCGTGAGTGTTGAAGGCGATCGCAGCAAGGCTCTTCGGGTCCGGCGCGTTGGCGTCCAGTTCGGCGCGCTGCTCCGGGGTGGGCTGCATCGGCAGCACGTCCAGGTATCGCGATTCGAGCGCCTCGGGCAGACCGAGGTGGAAGTCCAGCCCGTACGGAGCCCTGATCCGCTCTTCGAAGAGCTCCTGGATCGACCGCCCGGTGACCCGGCGCGCTACCTCGCCGGTGAGGGCAGCGATCACAAGGCCGTGGTAGCCGTACGCCGTGCCCGGCTCCCAGAACGGACGCTGCCCCGCGAGCCGTTCGGCAAGCACCCGGTCGTCGGCCAGCTCCGCCGTGCTGAACCCGCCCTCGACGCCGATCACCCCGGCCCTGTGCCCGAGGAGCTGCCGCAGAGTGAGTCGTCCCTTCCCTTCGGCCGCGAACTCCGGCCAGTAGTGGGCGACTTCGCGATCGAGGTCGAGCACACCGTCCTGGACGAGCAGCGCGACAACAAGGTGGGCCGCGCCCTTGCTGACGGAGTAGACGCCGGTGAGCGAATCGCCCGCCGTCCCTTCCCCGGCCCACAGATCGACGACCTGCCGCCCGTTCAGATACGCCACGAGCTGTGCGCCGGAAGTGGTGATCCCTTCGGCGAGTACGGCGGCGAACTCCTCCCGTACGCCGTCGAAACCGTCCGCGACAGCCCCCCGCACTCCGACCTCAGACACCTCGGACACCTCAGGCATCTCGGATACCTCGGACATTAACCCTCCCCAAGCGATCACCAACACTCATCGGACGCCAACCCGCGAGGAGCCCGCGAAAATTCCCCCCAACCCCTCTACGGCTGCGGGACGGCGCCAACACAAGGGGCATCCAGGCGCGTTAATCCACTAATGCTACCTATAGCACCTTCTGGACATACCAAGAGGAAGCGGGTTGCCCAATTCTCCCGCCGGCCTGACAACTCGCTGGCATGCACGCCGCACGAGCACGGGCATCAGCTCGAGAATCCGCTGGGGGACCCACATGGCATTACGCAAGCTGACCGCTTCGGTGTCCACGGTCTGGGCGAAGGCGACGGCGATGGTGGTGGCCGTGAACAACCGCACCGGTGAGCTGGACACCAACTTCAACGGCACCGGCGAGCTGATCAACAGCGATTACGGCGTGGCGTTGACGGGCCGCATCGCAGCAGTGGCGGCACCGCGGACGATCTGTCCGTCGTGTACGGAACGGCCGGCACCTACGCCTCCGCCTTCGTCGACTACCCCCATCACCGGGTCGGCTCCCGACATCCCCCACCCCAGGACGAGCCAGACCGGCACCTTCAGCGTCCCCAGCGATTTCGCCTCCGCTCAGGGATACACCATCAACTGCAGCGGGCAGCTCCTGATCAGCGGCAACACCAGTTCCAAACGAGGAGATGCTGACCACGATCGGCGGCTCCGGCGCACTCGGCTACGAGTTCTCGCGGCGCACGTCATGACCCGACGGAAGCGCTGACTGGTCTGTCCTCGGGGGTCGTCCGCGCGGCGGCTGCCGAGGACAGTCTGCCGTCCACGGCCAGTGCCGGCCGGGCCGGAGCCACCGGCTGACGAGCGGACGGGGGCGGGTCGTACAGGTCGGGGTCTAGCCCGGCTCTTCGGTGCCACCTCCCTCCGCACCAGCCTGGTCCGACCGGCCTGCCTGGCCGTTGCTCCGGCTGAAGCCGGGCAGCGCCCGCACCAGGTCGGGGGGAAGGGCGAGGCCCTCTTCAGTGGACGGGTTGACAGCCAGCCACAGGTCGTCCGCCGGCCAGTTCGCGGCCAGCTCGACGACGGGGATGCGGAGCGCGGTGGCGGGGTCTCCCCCGGCCGCCACGAGCGCGTCCTCGGTGGTGAAGACGGGGATGTATCGATTGCCGTCCTGTTCGATCACCGGCAGGGCTATAGCGCCCTCGGGACGCTCCTCCTCGCCCTCGGCCGGCGGTGCCTGCGGCAGCAGGGCCACGCTGTTCGCGAGATCGATCAGGGCGGCCTGGGTTTCCGCCGCCTCCGCTGCGGACTGGGTTTCCTCTTTGGAAGGCGCCTCGGTCGGGGGCCCGTGTTCGTCGGGAGTCGAGGTGCTCATGGCTTGTCCTCTCGTCGGCGTTGCTCACCGGCCACCCGCTCGACACGGGTGAGCACGGGTTGCCGCAGTCGCCGCCGGATGCCGCCCAGCGGCACGGGGCCGGGGCAAGCGTGGCAATACATCAAGGCTATGCCGCCTGACGTTCTGTGCAACGTTCTCGATCAGGGAATCGGTGGTGATCGCGGCCGATCGTCCGTCCCGGGACAACCGCTTTACCGCTGTTGCTCACCCCCGGACGGCAGCCCTGTGGGCTGGTTTGCCGGCGAAGGGATCGACCTGGCCCGGCGACGCCTCTCGCGGACACACGGACCGGCGAGTCCGTGCGGTACGGCGCGTCGCAAGCCCGGGCCGGCCGTCGTAGGGCGGACGATCAGGGAGACGTCATCCGTACACAGGAGGGATTCATCGTGGCCACCACGCGCACCGCTCACACCGAGTGGGAAGGCGAACTTCTCAAGGGCTTCGGGGAGGTCACGCTCGATTCTTCGGGAGTCGGCCACTTCCCCGTGACCTGGGCTTCTCGCGCCGAGGAGCCGCACGGGAAGACCAGCCCCGAAGAGCTGATCGCCGCCGCCCACTCCAGCTGCTTCTCAATGGCTCTGGCGAACACTCTCACCAAGGCCGGAACTCCACCGACGCTGCTCACGACGAAAGCCGCGGTCACCTTCCAGCCGGGCACCGGCATCACCGGAATCCACCTCACGGTGGTGGGCCAGGTGCCGGATGTCGACGAGGCCGCCTTCAAGGCGGCGGCCGAGGACGCGAAGGTCAATTGCCCGGTGAGCCAGGCCCTCACGGGCACGACGATCATGCTCACCTCCGCCCTGTCCTGATACCGCGAACACGACGCCACCCCCCTCTCCGCTTCGGCATGAGGGGGCATTCGTATACCCGGGGTCACTTCAGTCCATCGAGAGCGTCCACACCGCCGTGATTCCCCGTGGTTCCCCGCTCGTCTCCGACTGAGCGGGCACGAGCGGGCATGTGGACTGGCTAGCTCGAAGTCGCTGAGCAGAGGTGGTCTGCCAAGGCATCGCGTTCCCCCGATCCCGTCGTCGATCTTCACGTAAAGTGCGGTCAAGAGGGTGTTCAGGTCTGTCATCACACGGATCCTGGACGCCCTCTGCCCGCTCCGGAGGGCAAACCGCAGAGCCACGTGTCGAGCGTGATCGCGCCCGGCGGGAGTGCGTAGCCATTGCCGGATCAAGGTCGGTGCCCAGGTGGAGGCAGAGTGAAGTGCCCTGACATGTCGCACCGTGCGCGTCTCAGCGCCCATAGCGCCGTCTCCACATCCCTGGCCTTGTGCAGTGATCGCGCCCTGCGCGAGCTCGTGGACACGGCCGTGCCGATCGGATCCGGCATCGGCGGGAAGTCGGCCCTGATGGAGGTCGCCGGAACCCCGGTCTTCGTGAAGCGGGTGCCCCTCACCGACTTGGAGAGGCAACCTGAGCACGTCCGGTCCACGGCGAATCTGTTCGAGCTGCCCGTCTTCTGCCAGTACGGCATCGGCACCATCGGCGGGCCGGGCTTCGGGGCCTGGAGAGAGCTCGCCGTGCACACCATGACGACGAACTGGGTGCTCGCGGGGGAATACGAGGGCTTCCCCCTGATGTACCACTGGAGGGTGCTGCCGGACTCGACGCCCCTGCCCGAGGAACTGACCGACGTCGAACGGGCTGTTGCCTACTGGGGCGGCGGATCGCAGGTGCGCCGCCGGATCGAGGCTCTCCAGCAGTCCTCGGCGAGCGTCGCGCTGTTCCTGGAGTACATCCCGCAGAACCTGCACCAGTGGCTGGGCATTCAGGTCGAAGCAGGCGACAAGGCGGCCGACCGAGCCTGCGCCATGGTGGAGAAGAACCTGGAAGCTGGAACCTCGTTCATGAACGCCCGGGGGCTCCTGCACTTCGACGCGCACTTCGAGAACATCCTTACCGACGGCCGGCGCCTCTACTTTGCGGACTACGGCCTCGCAATCTCCTCCCGGTTCGAGCTGTCGCAGGACGAGGCCGACTTCTTCGACCGGCATCAGAGCTACGACCGCTGTTACACCGCGACGTATCTGGTGAACTGGCTGGTCACCGCTCTGTACGGGTACCAGAGGGAGGACCGGGACGGCCGCTACGCGCTGGTGCGCGCCTACGCAGAGGGCAAGCGCCCCACAGGCATCCCAGAGGAGGCCGCGGCGATCCTCGCCCGACACGCGCCGCTCGCCGCAGTGATGTCGGACTTCAATCGCAAGCTCCAGCTCCAGAGCAGGGAGACCCCGTACCCGCTGGAGGAGATCCGCCGGATCGCCCGCATGTACAGCTCGTCCATCGGCTGACGGACCACTGGGGCCATCACTCGAACTGGATCAGCTGCCGTACATCAGCCTCCAGCAGCCCCCGAGGGCACGACGATGACCCGACCATGCGCACCCGGCACCAAACCTGCTCAGTAGCCCGGACAACGGAACTACTCGTCTAGGGATGCGTCGCCGGGGCGTCTCTCAAAGCCTCCGCGATCTTCCCCAGAATCTCGACCGACACAAGCCCCAGGTACACGTACGCCTTTCCCGACCGCGTCACTACCGGCCGGGCGTGGCGGTACTGGCGTTCCGGCGCGCCGGTGGTGGGCGACCTCCCCGCCTGCGTCCGCCGACGACCGGCGGCCGACGCGACGTCAACTCCTTGCCATCGGTGGTGGGCTCGGCGCGGGTGCGGTCGTGGCCTTGGTGGTCGTGCGCAGGCGTGGCGCCGTGGCCTAAGAAGCCGTTGTCCTACCGAACATGATCGCTGCGTAGCCTGCCTCGACCGACGCGACGGCGGGCGCCCCGTCGACCCATGCGCGGTCGACGGGGCGCTGGAAGGGGTGCGACTGAGTCTCGGACGTGTGACGTCCGTCAGGTCAGCCTTCCTCAGAGGCTGACTTGGGCAGTCTTACACGGCAGGCAGGGGCTCGCCGGTGAGCTGGATGCCGGGCCGGCCGTTCTCGACGGTGAATGTCGCCGCAGTGGCGACCGTGGCGTCCTGGCTCCGGACCGTGGAGACGGTGCGCAGCGAGGCGTTGAGACGGTCACGGGTCAGATGGCACAGGACGTAGCCGCGCCGGTTGTCGATGTACTTCCAGTGCGGGCTGTCCGCCATGATCGGGTCGTAGGTGCGGTGGAAGGCGGCGGGGTCGCCGTTGCTGCCGGAAGTGATCGAGGTGCCGGTGATCTCTGCCGCGACGACCGGCGACGCGGGGTCGTCGAAGTCGGGCTTGAGGTCGCAGACCCAGGTGGCGTGACGGTCACCGGTCAGCACCACCGGATTGGAGGTGCGGCCGGCGCCGAAGAACTCCAGCAGGCGGCGGCGCTGGGCTCGGTAGCCGTCCCAGTTGTCGAAGTCGTAGGTCTGGGCGGAGCCGGCGGTGCGGTCGTTCTGGGCCCACATGACCTGGTTGGCCAGCAGGTTCCAGCGGGTGTCGGAGCCCTCCAGGCCACGCAGCAGCCAGCGCTCCTGCTCGTCACCCGTCATGGTGCGCGACGGGTCCTCGGCCTGGGCGAGCGTGGTGATCTGGTCACTGCGGTACTGGCGGGTGTCCAGGACGTGGAAGGTCGCCAGCGTGCCGTAGCGAAGACGGCGGTAGACCTGCATGTCAATGCTCTGCGGCTTGGCGGAGAGACGCAGCGGCATGTGCTCGTAGTACGCCTGGAGGGCAGCCTCGCGGCGGGCGAGGAAGGCCTCGCGGGTCTGGGTGGCGGGGTCCTGCGGAATTTCGTCGGCCCAGTTGTTGTCGATCTCGTGGTCGTCCAGGGTGACGATCCACGGAGCGTGCGCGTGAGCGGCCTGGAGGTCGGCGTCTGAATGGTACTGGGCGTAGCGGTTGCGGTACTGCTCCAGGCTGTAGGGCTCGTCGCTGCCCTCGTGCATGCGAAGGGTGGTGCTGCTGGGCATCGACTCGTAGATGTAGTCGCCGAGGAACGCGACGAACGCTATGTCCTCTTGGGCCGCGTGTCTCCACGCGGTGTAGTAGCCGTCCTGCCAGTTCTGGCAGGAGGCGAAGAGGAAGTTGAGCTGGCCAGGGTCGCTGCCGTACGCCGGGGCGGTACGGGTGCGGCCGGCTGGGGAGAGCTCCTTGCCGGCGCGGAAGCGGTACCAGTACTCGCGGTCGGCCTCCAGGCCCTGTACCTCGACGTGGACACTGTGGCCGGACTCGGGCCGTGCGATGGCGGTGCCGGCCGCGCGGATGCGGGTGAAGCGCGGGTTGTCGGAGACCTGCCAGGAGACGGGTACCAGGCGTGCGGGCATGCCGCCGCCGTTGAGCGGGTCCGGGGCGAGACGGGTCCACAGCACTACGCCGTCGGGCAGCGGGTCGCCGGACGCGACACCGAGGGTGAACAAACCGTCGGGAAGTCGGTCGGCGTTGCCGGTGAGGGCCTCGGCGGAGGCGCTGGTGGCGCCGAGAAGGACGGGCGCGGCTGCGACGGCGAGGGAGGAGCCCAGGATGGTACGGCGGGACAGGGGCATACGTGTTCCTTCTGCGAATGGGCCGCGCATTCGTTACGGCCATGCAGCAAGGACCCTCGGAGCCACGAGTGACGTGGCCGTGCCCGCATAGGACCGGACAGGAAAAGAGACGGCAAAATAATCGTCAGCTTGGAGTAATCCAGGCACATTTCGCTCGGGGACGAACCGTCGTGGGCACATGGGATCCGCGGCGTGTCTCATGGCCGGGAAGAAGGTAACGGCGCCGGGGGGCCCGGTCGGTCGTATCGGAGAAGTGCTGGACAGGACTGGCCCGGGCCAAGAGGCCCGGGCCAGTCATCGCGGTGGTGACAGCATCAGTTCTTGCTGTCGTGGTAAGGGGTGTTCACGAAGACAAGGGCGTCACCGACGGCCGTTCGGCCGGTTGACCAGTGCGCCCTCGACCGACATGGCGGTGGAGCCGCCACGGTCGAGGTTGACCGCGTCATGCATGCCCAGCGCTCTGATCGGCGCCATCGTCCCGCCACTTGGCGAAGTAGTAGTACACCGCGCTGCGGGGCGTCAGACCGTGCGGCAGGAAGTCCCACTGACAGCCCGTCCGGCCCTGGTACAGGATCGCGTTGACTACATCGCCGCCGAACTCGACCCATTCCTCGCCGCCCGAGGCATCAACCTGCTGCGGCCCTCCTATCGCAACCGCGGCACCCCGCGACAGAAGAATCCCTGCTCAAGACGCAGGCCGGACTCGGGGACGTGTACTTTCACGATCTCCGGCACAGGGCAACACGCTCGCTGCGACCGGCGGCGCGACAACGCGTGAGCTTATGCAGCGCATGGGGGCACTCATCGGTGCGGGCCGCGCTGATCTATCAGCACCTGGTCAACGGGCGGGACCATGCGATCGCCGCTGACGTCGCCGAGCAGATCAAGAAGGTCAGGCCGTCCATGCCTGCCGAGGTGGCATCTGGCACGTAACTGGCACGACACCTCGTCCCGCCCGCATCGCGGAGGAACGAAGAAGGCTCAGGCCTCCGGTTCACTACCGGTGACCTGGGCCTTTGCCGTGCTTCCTGCTGGTGGGCGCGGACGGTTTCGAACCGCCGGCATCGGCTTTGTAAGTTCGACCGGACAGCGGTCATACCTGCTCACACCATGGGCATTGACGTTGCTGATGGCCACTCAGTATTGCTGCTGTGCACCGCCGTTGATGTCAGCTGTAAATGTCACGCCGCTGCCCCTCGAAGCGAACTACCGGCGCGACCGGCCGCTCGACGCTCTCACGCGTTCACGCGTTCACGCGTTCACGCATGCTCTGAGCCGTGGCCACGGCCGGACTGACCACCCCGGCCACCAGGACCAGCGCGCCAAGGGCGCTGCCGTCCATCGTCGTTGATGTCGATGGATGTCAGCGCCCTTCTGACCCGTAGCTCCTCTTCGTGACCACCTTGGCCGCTCCCAGCGGGGAGCCTCGACGTCTACTCGGCCCGTCCGCTCGGGCGCGTCTGCCCACGGGATGATCCCGTCGCCAGGTCACCATCCTGGCCAGGTCGCACTGGAGCAAGGCCACGGCGACCTCGCAACGGGTCCGCAGAGGCGGACAACCGGAACACGGCGGAGACACCTGCCCGCGTTCCGGTTGCTCCTCCGTCCGCACCGACCTGGATCGGTCGGAGCAGGGTCAGCCGTTCTTGACCTTGGCGCAGATGGCGTAGACGGTCAGGTCGACCTCGGTGGTGTCAAGCGCGGCACCCACCCAACCGCTACCGTCCGCAGCGGGGTAACTGCTCCGGACAACGACGGAATCGAGGCTGTTCACCCGGACGCCACCACCGAGGACCTTCAATCCGGACGGGCACAGGACCGTCTGCTCTTCACCGCTGGGCGAGTCCGGGAAGTCCTCCTGGACGATCTCGTACTTCAAGTCGCCGCCCCGATCGTCATCCCCGCCCGACTGCGCGTGGGCCGTGAGGCTCGTGCCCATCAGGGCCGCCGCCGTCAGTGCACAGACGCCGAATATGCGCGCGATACGCATGGATTCCTCCACTAGTCGCTGATGATCCGATTTGGATCATTTGTCACCCTAGCTGCGTGTGCACGTACCTGCTGAGTCGTCGTAGTACGAACGGAGCAACCCCCGCAGGAACGGGCAACCGAGGAACCGCTCACGCAGTCCCCGCACACGGCTGACCCACTCGCGGGAAACCGAGCCGGCGCACCCGCGCGGTCAACACCAGCAGCTTCGACGACTACGGCATGCCCGAAGGCGTCAACTACGGAGGGGACACCTCCAAGAGCGGCGACGAGATCTGTACTCGCCCTGAGCACACGCCTCGTGAGGCGGCGGAGCGGCTTGGCGGGTGTCCTGTCCGGTTGGCGATCGAGCATGATCAGGGGACCGTACGCCTGCGGCTACTCGGGGAGGCTCGCAGGTTCCTGCAGTGAGATCACCGTCGAGCACCAGCTACAGCGAATCAACCGCAAGTTGGTCGATGACCAGACCAACTTCGTGTTCACCACCCGGTTCCGGACGCCGATCGAACCGCGGAACGTCAACCGGGCTTTTGCGGCCGGCCGACGGCGGCCGACGTCCGCAAGATCCGCCTGCACGACACCCGGCACACCTTCGAGCCACTGCCGGCAGCCCTCGATGTGCACCCGCGCATCGCGATGCAGATTCTCCGCATAGCCGGATCGCCGAGATGGAGGTGTACACCCACATCCCCTTCGAGGCCACGCGGAAGGCGCTGCGAAGGAAGGTGGGCAAGCACCTGGGCGGCACAGATCAGATGTGGTTGCTGTACTTAACTGCCGTACGACGCCGAGGAGTCCCTACCGGACTTCTCCGACAGGAACTCTCAGCTGCGGTGGCATGGCAGTAGGCAGTGGACCTGTGGGGATTTGAACCCCAGACCCCCTCGATGCGAACCACCGGCGGGCCGGTCACTGAGGTCTGCTCGGCTGGTCAGCCGTCGTCCTGGGGCCGAGACCGGTCGGCTGCGATCGCGGTGGTTTGCTGTACTTCGCTGCTGTACCCCGGCTTACGTGTGATCCCTACGCGTCCGCAGCTGTCGGTATATGTCGAGGCACGCGATCAACATCAGGACCCCGGCGCCAAGAGCCCACAGCACGGAGCTTCCCGAGCGGTACAGCCGCAGACCCTGGACCAGAAGATAAAACGTGGTGATCAAACCTACGTAGGGCATTGCCCTGTCCAGCAAGCCGCCGTCTATAAACGGATTCTTCATGATCCCCCCTCCAGGGACCGGCACTGTACCGCGCGGGCGGTGTGGAGAGGCTTTGGGCGGGAGCTGCCATGGGGCCCGAGTGATCTTGGGGCCCTACGCTAGCCGCGAATCGGGCTGGCTCCCAGCCTGCCCGCACTAGCCCGATCGGCTCCAAGATCTTAGGGGCTCGCCCCATGGTGGCTGCTTAAAGCTCGGAGCATCGACCGCCCCAGCCCCGTGCCGGGCGTTTTCACCTCGGCCAAGACGGCTCGCTCTAGTCGCGCGACCGGCGGAGCCGGGGCCCGGAGCGGGGCGGAAACAGGAGCGTCGGTCCCCGGCGGTGAGCCGGGGAGCGCGCGGCGAGCGGAGCGAGCCGCCTTGAACCCGTAGATCGTCCAGGACACGCAGCGCGAGGCTGTCAGCCACATGGACCGGCCACTCAAGAGGCGGCCCGGCCGTGAGTGACCGTGCCCGTTGATGTCAGATGTGGATGTCAAAGGCCCCCAGCCATGATCGGCTGGGGGCCTTTGTGCTGGTGGGCGCGGAGGGCGACGCCGAAGGGCCACAAACCTTCATCATCTGCACAGCACCGCATCAAGTGGGTCTACCTACATCAACCTCACTCTCTGCGCTCGTGGCGCACTTAAAGAACAAGCTAAGTGGGTGTCTTTGAACCTCCTGTAAGGAGCCAGGGCCGATTGCGCGTTCGGCAGGGGCTGGTTCCTGATCAGACGCGGTCGGTGATAGCGCTGCATACGCCGAAGGGTTGGTATTCGGGTCGAGGCTGGATGTGTTGTCGCTTCGGTGAAACGGGGTCACTGCAAGCTGCCTTGGATCACCACCTGATTCTGTTCTGCAGGGAGGACTACATGGATCGCCACCACAGGAGAAAAGGGGTCTTCGGCCCGCTGCCGAGGAGAGCGAGCGTGGTGGGCGGTGTTATGGCCTCGCTCGCCCTCGTGCTCGCAGCCATCGCATCCCCCGGAGTGGCAGCAGTACAGACTCTCGACGCAGCGGACGCGGTGGTGTCGACGTCTGCGGGCGACGGCGACTGCAAGCCACATCCAGCGGCCAGCCGAAGTTCCTCGACAAGTGGGCTGCATGGCGGCGACGAGGACAACTACGACAAGTGCAAGGGACTGCCCGGACCGCCCGGACCATCAGGACCGCCCGGAGAGCCCGGACCATCAGGACCGCCCGGAGAGTCCGGACAGCCCGGAGAGCCAGGACCGCCCGGACCTCCCGGACCGCCCGGACCCACGGTCAATATCGGCGCGAGCATCTTCGCCACAGAGGACCAGACCATCCCCGACCAAATGCAGACTCGGATCACTTTCACCAACGCCGACTACCAAACGGGCATGGTGTTCGATCCGGTGAACTCGGCCCTGGTTGTCCAGACTCCCGGTCGCTATCTCCTCAAGGGAAGGCTTCTCTGGCGCTACACCGAGTCTGAAACAGGGAGTCGCCTACTGACCATCAGAGTCAATGGGGGTGGCTTCGCCCAGGACCGGCAGGACACCGCGGACATCCCAGGGGCGGCCCCGGCGCTAATTTCGCAGGAAGTGTCCACGATTGTTGAGCTGCAGGCCGGTGCTGTGATCGACCTCGTTGCACTTCAGGACACCCTGAACCCGGCCACCTCGGTCGTCGAGAGCGGCGTGAAATTCTTCTCTCCCCAGCTCCAGGCGGAGTGGCTCGCGCCGCTGTCGTCGCCGTAGTGAACCGCTCCGGGATCGGTGGAGGCTCTATGCGTTGGCTCCAGTCGCCGGTTGGGGCTGACTGATGGAATTGCTCCGGGAGTCCGGCTTCGAGCCGCACCTGGTGCTGCAGTGCCAGGCCATAACCTCGGCCCGGCTGTAGCCAGAGAGTTGTCGCTCGTGTCATCCCTCACCGACGTAGTGCCTCTTCTTCGAGGTGCCCTGACTGTCGTGATCATCCCC
>NZ_JBSFMS010000127.1:0-20585 GCF_053599675.1 Streptomyces sp. NPDC000880
ATTTCCGCCGGACCGGCGGAAATTCAAGCCCGTTGGGTCTCTTCCCCCGGACGAAGTCTGGCGGAGATTGAGGACAACGCCTGAAGTGCGTACGGGGTCTGGGGGCGCAGCCCCCCGCGGCGGTGCCGCAGATTGAACCCGGTCGGGAAGGGGCAGGTCCGGGGGAAAGATCCCCCCGGCACCGGGCAGGCCGCCACACCCCGGCCTACATTGGAGGGGCCGCAACTCCACGCGAGGCCCGGAGCCCACGATGCCGGTCAGCACTGCACCCACCGCCGCCCCCACGGCGTACACCGACTTCGACGCCCTGCGCCGCCAGGACCCCGAGATCGCCGAAGTGATCCTGGGGGAGTCGGGACGGCAGAGTGACAGCCTTCAGCTCATCGCCGCCGAGAACTTCACGTCGCCCGCGGTCCTCGCCGCCCTCGGCTCCCCGCTCGCCAACAAGTACGCCGAGGGCTATCCCGGCGCCCGGCACCACGGCGGCTGTGAGCTCGTCGATGCCGCCGAGCGGATTGCCGTCGAGCGCGCCACCGCCCTGTTCGGCGCCGACCACGCCAATGTCCAGTCGCACTCCGGCTCCTCCGCCGTCCTCGCGGCATACGCTGCGCTGCTCAAGCCCGGCGACACCGTGCTCGCCATGGGCCTGGCCTACGGGGGGCATCTCACCCACGGTTCGCCCGCCAACTTCTCCGGCCGCTGGTTCGACTTCGTCGGATACGGCGTCGAGGCGGATTCCGGCCTCATCGACTACGACCAGGTGAGCACCCTCGCCCGGCAGCACCGGCCCAAAGCCATCGTCTGCGGCTCGATCTCCTACCCCCGCCACCCCGACTACGCCGCCTTCCGCGAGATCGCGGACGACGTCGGCGCGTATCTCATCGCGGATGCCGCCCACCCGATGGGCCTGATCGCGGGCGGCGCGGCGCCCAGTCCCGTCCCATTCGCCGATGTGGTGTGCGCCACCACCCACAAGGTGCTGCGCGGGCCGCGCGGCGGGATGATCCTGTGCGGGTCGGAGCTGGCTGAGCGCATCGACCGGGCGGTCTTCCCGTTCACTCAGGGCGGGGCCCAGATGCACACGATCGCCGCCAAGGCCGTCGCCTTCGGCGAGGCGGCGACCCCCGCGTTCACGGCGTACGCCCATCGGGTGGTCGCCAATGCCCGGGTGCTCGCCGACGAGCTCGCGGCGGAAGGCTTCGCGGTGCTGACCGGAGGCACCGACACCCATCTGATCAGCGCGGATCCGGCCCGGCTCGGCGTGGACGGCAGGGCGGCCCGCGGCCGTCTCGCCGCGGCCGGACTGGTCCTCGACACCTGCGCCCTGCCGTACGGCGACGGTCGCGGCATCCGTCTTGGCACCGCCGCCGTAACCACGCAGGGCATGGGCGAGGCCGAGATGACACGCATCGCCGCGCTGTTCGCGGCGGCGATGCGTGAAGAGGGAGAGGAAGCGCGGAAGGTACGTGCGGAAGTACGCGCACTGGCCGGTAGATTTCCCCCTTATCCGGGGTAGCCGCGAACTCGTGCAACCATCGCCGCCCCCTGTATGTCCTCAAGCATGTGGCTACCAGAGCTAGGGTGTGTGGCTGAGATGGCCAGCGATTCCTGTGGGGCAGCCCGTGCGTGATTACCTGCTGACGCTCTGTGTCACGGCTGCGGTGACCTATCTGCTGACCGGTCCGGTGCGGAAGTTCGCCATCGCGACCGGAGCGATGCCGGAGATCCGCGCCCGTGACGTACACCGAGAGCCGACACCGCGACTCGGCGGCATCGCCATGTTCTTCGGGCTGTGCGCGGGACTTCTGGTCGCCGATCATCTGCAGAATCTGAACAGCGTCTTCGAGCTGTCGAACGAACCGCGCGCGCTGCTCTCCGGTGCCGCCCTGATCTGGATCATCGGCGTCCTGGACGACAAGTTCGAGATCGACGCCCTGATCAAGCTCGGCGGCCAGATGATCGCCGCGGGTGTGATGGTGATGCAGGGTCTGACGATCCTGTGGATCCCCGTCCCCGGCGTCGGCACGGTCTCGCTGACCTCCTGGCAGGGAACCCTGCTGACTGTCGCGCTCGTCGTCATCACCATCAACGCGGTGAACTTCGTTGACGGCCTGGACGGCCTTGCCGCCGGCATGGTCTGCATTGCCGCCGCGGCCTTTTTCCTCTACTCGTACCGGATCTGGTTCGGGTACATGATCGAGGCGGCCGCCCCCGCGACTCTTTTCACCGCGATTCTGATGGGCATGTGCCTGGGTTTCCTGCCGCACAATATGCACCCCGCCCGGATCTTCATGGGCGACTCGGGTTCCATGCTGATCGGCCTGGTGCTCGCGGCGGCGGCGATCTCGGTGACCGGCCAGGTGGATCCGGACGCACTGAAGATCTTCGAGGGCAGCACCCGCCAGGCCACGCACGCGGCACTGCCGGTCTTCATTCCGCTGCTGCTGCCGCTGACCATCATCGCGATCCCGGTCGCCGACCTGGTGCTCGCGATCGTGCGCCGTACCTGGAACGGACAGTCGCCGTTCGCCGCCGACCGAGGCCATCTCCACCACCGGCTCCTGGAGGTCGGACACTCGCACAGCCGCGCAGTCCTGATCATGTACTTCTGGTCGGCGCTGATCGCCTTCGGCGTCGTCGCGTACTCCGTGCACTCGGCGTCGATGTGGATCGTGATGCTCATCGTCGCGCTGAGCGCGGTGGGCCTGGTGCTTCTGCTGCTGCCCCGCTTCACCCCCCGCGCACCGCGCTGGGCGGAGGCCTTCGTGCCGCCCCGCTACCGGCGCCACGAGACGCTGCCCCAGACGCCGCCCCCGCTCTCGTACAGAGTGGAGGAGCAGACCGAAGAGGTGCCCGAGGAGCGCGCCCCGTTCCCGGTGGGCGTCAACGGGGCGACCGCGATCGGCCCCCGTTCGCGATTCCCGGACCGACGGAAGGCCGGAACGCGCGGCTGATGAGTCACCATATGGCTGCCCAATAGCAGACATACCGATGGCTTGTCCTGCACACACGCGCGCGGTCACTCTCATGTGTGACTGTTGGCACACTACCTGGGTAAAGACCTATTCAAATAGTTTGTGATACGGTTCACGAGACCCGGAGACAGGGCCGAAGGACCGTGGTGCGACGGACCGTTGGCCCCGAGGCACGACTCGGACCGGGATTACGCTCGTCCATGACGACACCACTGCCCCCACCAGCAAGCGGAGCTGCCGCCATGCCGACCAACGACGTCCGGACTCTCCTGCAAACCGCCGTACCCACCGCTGTCGTCGGCGCTGTCGCCGTTGCGATCAGTGCGGGTGTCGCCGGTGGCAAGGGAGCACTCGGAGCGGCCGTCGGCACCCTGGTGGTCATCCTCTTCATGGGGATCGGAATGGTCGTGCTTCAGCGGACGGCCAAGTCGCTTCCGCAGCTGTTCCAGGCCATGGGGCTGATGCTCTACACCGCACAGTTGCTGCTGCTCTTCATCTTCATGGCGGTGTTCAAGGACACCACCCTGTTCAACCCCAAGGTCTTCGCCATCACCATCGTCGCGGTGACCGTCGTCTGGGTATCCGCACAGGCCCGTGCCTACCTGAAGGCAAAGATCCTCTACGTCGACCCCGAGTCCTCGAAGGGCGAAAAGCCCGAGAAGACGGGGTCGGCGTCATGACGGGTAGGGCCGGGATAAATGCCCGTTCGGGATGCTGCTATCGTCCGGTGCCAACTGCGGCACTGCGCGCGCGGGCACCCGAGCTGACGCCTGTCCCAGCGCGAGGCTCGACGCCGATCCGCCGCCCCCACATCCGTAAGACCACCAGTCCAGTGCCGAACCGCGGCTGCGCGCCGCGCCGACACAACGAGGTTGCCGTACCTATGCGCCACGCTGAAGGAGCCCGCGGTGAGTGCTGACCGAACGCTTGCCTTTGACGCGAGCTGCCACATCTTCACCGGATGCGGATTCCCGGCTCCGGGCCTGCACACGTTCATGTACGAGCCCATTTTCAAGGTGGCCGGCTTCGAATTCACCAAGCCGATGCTGCTCGCCTTCCTGGGTTCGGCCGTGGTCGTCGGTTTCTTCTGGGCCGCCTTCCACAAGCCGAAGCTGGTGCCGGGCAAGCTCCAGATGGTCGGTGAGGCCGGGTACGACTTCGTACGGCGCGGAATCGTCTACGAAATCATCGGCAAGAAGGACGGCGAGAAGTACGTCCCGCTGATGGTCTCGCTGTTCTTCTTCGTGTGGATGCTGAACCTCTGGTCGATCATTCCGCTCGCCCAGTTCCCGGTGACATCGCTCATCGCCTTCCCCGCGGCGCTCGCCCTGATCGTGTACGTCGTGTGGGTCAGCCTCACCTTCAAGAAGCACGGTTTCGTCGGCGGCTGGAAGAACATCACCGGCTATGACAAGTCGCTCGGTGCCATCCTCCCGCTGGTCGTCGTACTCGAGTTCTTCTCGAACATGATCATCCGGCCCTTCACCCACGCGGTCCGGCTCTTCGCGAACATGTTCGCGGGTCACCTGCTGATCGCGATGTTCGCGATCGCGACCTGGTACCTGGCGAACGGCATCGGCTTCATCTACGCCGGCACGTCCTTCGTGATGGCCGTCGTGATGACCGGCTTCGAACTCTTCATCCAGGCTGTCCAGGCGTACGTCTTCGTCCTCCTGGCTTGCAGCTACGTCCAGGGCGCGCTCGCCGAGCACCACTGAGCAAGTCCCACCCGCCCACTCCAACCAGTCCTCCGGTGGCCAACCCCCACCGGGTCCTTGAAAGAGAAGGAAGAACCGGCATGTCCGCTCTCCAGACCCTCGCCGCTGTCGACGGTAACGTTGCCTCGATTGGTTACGGCCTCGCTGCGATCGGCCCCGGCGTCGGCGTCGGCATCATCTTCGGTAACGGCACCCAGGCCCTGGCCCGTCAGCCTGAGGCGGCCGGTCTGATCCGTACCAACCAGATCATGGGTTTCGCCTTCTGTGAGGCGCTCGCCCTCATCGGCATCGTCATGGGCTTCGTCTACTAAACCGTATCGACGACAGCCCGATCATTTTCACGGAAGGCACTGATGTGAACGCTCTGTTCCTTGCGGCGGCGGAGGAGCCCCAGCCTCCTCTCATCCCGCATCTCGACGAGCTCGTCATCGGCCTGATCTCGTTCGCCATCGTCTTCGGCTTCCTCGCCAAGAAGCTTCTTCCGAACATCAACAGGGTTCTGGAAGAGCGCCGAGAGGCCATCGAGGGTGGCATCGAGAAGGCCGATGCGGCCAAGATCGAGGCCGAGAGCGTGCTTGAGCAGTACAAGGCTCAGCTCGCCGAGGCCCGCCACGAGGCCGCCCGGATGCGCCAGGAAGCGACCGAGCAGGGCACCGCGATCATCCAGGAGATGAAGGCGGAAGGCCAGCGGCAGCGTGAGGAGATCATCGCGGCCGGCCACGCCCAGATCGAGGCCGACCGCAAGGCAGCGGCTGCGGCGCTGCGCCAGGACGTTGGCAAGCTCGCCGTCGAACTGGCCGGCAAGCTCGTCGGTGAGTCCCTCCAGGACCACGCCCGGCAGAGCCGCACCATCGACCGCTTCCTGGAAGGACTCGAGGACAGCGCTTCGAAGGCCGAGGCCGCGCGATGAACGGAGCGAGCCGCGAGGCGCTGGCTGCCGCACGCGAGTCTCTTGACGCGCTCGCCGACAACACGTCGGTCGACGTGGCCAAGCTCGCCGAGGAGCTCGATGCCGTCACCGCGCTGCTCGACCGTGAGGTGTCGCTGCGTCGGGTCCTGACCGACCCGGCGCAGTCCGGCGAGGCCAAGGCCGAACTGGTGGGACGCCTGCTGGTCGGTCAGGTGGGCGGCGAGACCATCGACCTGATCTCCGGCATGGTGCGTTCCCGCTGGTCGCGGTCGCGCGACCTGGTCGACTCGGTCGAGGAGCTGGCGGCCACCGCCGACCTCACCGCGGCCCAGCGGGCCGGTGCGCTCGATGACGTCGAGGACGAGCTGTTCCGGTTCGGCCGGATCATCGACTCCAGCCCGCAGCTGCGGGCTGCGCTGACCGACAGAGCGGCTCCGGCGTCCGCCAAGAGCGAGCTGCTGCGCAGCCTGCTCGGCGGGAAGGCCCATCCGGTCACCGAGCGTCTGGTTGTCCGTCTTGTTACCCGGCCCCGGGGACGTAGCCTGGAAGCGGGACTCGACTCCCTGTCCAAGCTCGCCGCGGCGCGCCGGAACCGGATGGTCGCCGTCGTTACCTCGGCGGTGCCGCTGACCGATCAGCAGAAGCAGCGCCTCGGCGCCGGCCTCGCGCGGATCTACGGCCGCGAGATGCACCTCAACCTCGACGTGGACCCCGAGGTCCTCGGCGGGGTCCAGGTGCGCGTCGGCGACGAGATGATCAGCGGCACGATCGCGGACCGTCTCGACGAGGCGAAGCGTCGCATCGCCGGCTGACCAGCCACCAACTGAACACAGCAGTACGAGCGGCCCGGTTGGGCCGTGCAGAGATTGCAGAAGATTCCTGGGGGTCGGCCCCCAGACCCCTTAAGAAACTTCGGGCCCAACAAGGAGAGCAGGGAACCCAGATGGCGGAGCTCACGATCCGGCCGGAGGAGATCCGGGACGCGCTGGAGAACTTTGTCCAGTCGTACCAGCCGGACGCGGCCTCGCGCGAGGAGGTCGGTACGGTCAGCAGCGCCGGCGACGGCATCGCGAGGGTCGAGGGTCTTCCCTCGGCCATGGCGAGCGAGCTGCTGAAGTTCGAGGACGGCACCCTTGGTCTCGCCCTCAACCTCGAGGAGCGCGAGATCGGTGCGATCGTCCTCGGCGAGTTCAGCGGTGTCGAGGAGGGCCAGCCGGTGCAGCGCACCGGTGAGGTTCTCTCCGTCGCTGTCGGCGAGGGCTACCTGGGTCGCGTCGTCGACCCGCTCGGCAACCCGATCGACGGTCTCGGCGAGATCGAGTCCGAAGGCCGCCGCGCCCTCGAGCTGCAGGCCCCTGGCGTCATGGTCCGTAAGTCGGTGCACGAGCCGATGCAGACCGGCTACAAGGCCGTCGACGCCATGGTGCCGATCGGCCGTGGCCAGCGTCAGCTGATCATTGGCGACCGTCAGACCGGCAAGACCGCTCTGGCCGTCGACACGATCATCAACCAGCGCGACAACTGGCGCTCGGGCGACGTGAAGAAGCAGGTCCGCTGCATCTACGTCGCCATCGGCCAGAAGGGCTCCACCATCGCGTCCGTGCGCGGTGCGCTGGAGGAGGCGGGCGCGCTCGAGTACACGACGATCGTCGCCGCCCCGGCGTCCGACCCGGCCGGCTTCAAGTACCTGGCGCCGTACACCGGCTCGGCCATCGGCCAGCACTGGATGTACCAGGGCAAGCACGTCCTGATCATCTTCGACGACCTGTCGAAGCAGGCCGACGCCTACCGCGCCGTGTCGCTGCTGCTGCGCCGTCCGCCGGGCCGCGAGGCGTACCCCGGTGACGTCTTCTACCTGCACTCTCGTCTCCTCGAGCGTTGCGCGAAGCTGTCGGACGACATGGGCGCGGGTTCGATGACGGGCCTCCCGATCGTCGAGACCAAGGCGAACGACGTGTCGGCGTTCATCCCGACCAACGTCATCTCCATCACCGACGGCCAGTGCTTCCTGGAGTCCGACCTGTTCAACGCCGGCCAGCGTCCGGCCCTGAACGTCGGTATCTCGGTCTCCCGTGTGGGTGGCTCCGCCCAGCACAAGGCCATGCGGCAGGTCTCCGGCCGGCTTCGTGTGGACCTCGCCCAGTACCGCGAGCTCGAGGCGTTCGCCGCCTTCGGCTCCGACCTGGACGCGGCCTCCAAGGCGCAGATGGAGCGCGGCAAGCGCATGGTCGAGCTGCTCAAGCAGGCTCAGTACCAGCCCATGCCCATCGAGGAGCAGGTCGTCTCCGTCTGGGCCGGCACCACCGGCAAGATGGACGACGTCCCGGTCCAGGACATCCGCCGCTTCGAGTCCGAGCTGCTCGAGTACCTGCGCCGCGAGCGCAAGGAGCTCCTCACCAGCATCGCCGAGGGCGCCAAGATGTCCGACGACACGCTCCAGGCCATCGGCGACGCGATCGCCGCCTTCAAGCGTCAGTTCGAGACATCGGACGGCAAGCTTCTGGGCGAAGACGCTCCGCCTACCAGCACGGCCAAGTGACGACGGAAGGGACCTGACTCATGGGAGCCCAGCTCCGGGTCTACAAGCGTCGCATCAAATCCGTCACCGCGACCAAGAAGATCACCAAGGCGATGGAGATGATCGCCGCCTCGCGCATCGTCAAGGCGCAGCGCCAGGTGGCGGCCTCCACGCCGTACGCGACCGAGCTCACCCGCGCGGTGACGGCGGTGGCGACCGGGTCGAACACCAAGCACCCGCTGACCACCGAGACGGAGGCGCCGGTCCGCGCCGCGGTCCTGCTCATCACGAGCGACCGCGGTCTGGCCGGCGGCTACTCCGCCAACGCCATCAAGGCGGCGGAGCAGCTCAACGAGCGGCTTCGCGCGGAGGGCAAGGAGGTCGACAGCTACATCGTCGGCCGCAAGGGTGTCTCGTACTACGGCTTCCGTGAGCGCAAGGTCACGGAGTCGTGGACCGGCTTCACCGACAGCCCGACCTACGCCGACGCCAAGAAGGTCGCGGGACCGCTGATCGCCGCCGTCCAGCAGGACACGGCCGAGGGCGGCGTGGACGAGCTCCACATCGTCTTCACCGAGTTCGTCTCGATGCTGACTCAGACACCGGTGCAGAACCGGCTGCTGCCGCTCAGTCTCGAGCAGGCCGCGGAAGAGTCCGGCACCAAGGGCGAGATCCTTCCGCTGTTCGACTTCGAGCCGTCGGCGGAGGACGTCCTCGACGCCCTGCTGCCGCGCTACGTCGAGAGCCGGATCTACAACGCGCTGCTCCAGGCCGCTGCTTCCAAGCACGCTGCCACCCGCCGCGCGATGAAGTCGGCGACCGACAACGCCGGTGAGCTCATCAAGAGCCTCTCCCGGCTTGCCAACGCGGCCCGCCAGGCCGAAATCACCCAGGAAATCAGCGAGATCGTCGGTGGCGCCAGCGCCCTGGCCGACGCGACCGCGGGGAGTGACAGGTAATGACGACGACAGTTGAGACGGCCGCTGCCACGGGCCGCGTCGCCCGGGTGATCGGCCCGGTCGTCGACGTGGAGTTCCCCGTCGACGCGATGCCGGACATCTACAACGCGCTGACCGTTCAGGTCGCCGACCCTGCCGAGGACGGCAAGCTCAAGACGCTGACGCTCGAGGTTGCCCAGCACCTCGGCGAGGGCATCGTGCGCGCCATCTCGATGCAGCCCACCGACGGTCTGGTTCGCCAGGCCGCGGTGACCGACACCGGTGCGGGAATCACCGTCCCGGTCGGCGACTTCACCAAGGGTAAGGTGTTCAACACCCTCGGTGAGGTGCTGAACGTACCCGAGGCGAACAACGAGACCACCGAGCGCTGGCCGATCCACCGCAAGGCCCCCAGCTTCGACCAGCTCGAGTCCAAGACCGAGATGTTCGAGACGGGCATCAAGGTCATCGACCTTCTCACCCCATACGTCAAGGGTGGAAAGATCGGTCTGTTCGGTGGCGCCGGTGTCGGCAAGACCGTTCTGATCCAGGAAATGATCTACCGCGTCGCCAACAACCACGACGGTGTGTCGGTGTTCGCGGGCGTCGGCGAGCGTACCCGTGAGGGCAACGACCTCATCGACGAGATGAGCGAGTCGGGCGTCATCGACAAGACGGCGCTTGTCTTCGGTCAGATGGACGAGCCCCCGGGCACCCGTCTGCGCGTCGCCCTGGCCGGTCTGACCATGGCGGAGTACTTCCGCGATGTGCAGAAGCAGGACGTGCTCTTCTTCATCGACAACATCTTCCGGTACACCCAGGCCGGCTCCGAGGTGTCCACCCTGCTCGGCCGTATGCCGTCCGCGGTGGGTTACCAGCCGAACCTGGCCGACGAGATGGGTCTGCTGCAGGAGCGCATCACCTCGACGCGTGGTCACTCGATCACCTCGATGCAGGCGATCTACGTTCCCGCGGACGACCTGACCGACCCGGCCCCGGCCACCACCTTCGCCCACCTCGACGCGACGACGGTTCTGTCCCGTCCGATCTCCGAGAAGGGCATCTACCCGGCCGTGGACCCGCTGGACTCCACGTCCCGGATCCTGGACCCGCGCTACATCGCGCAGGACCACTACGACACCGCCACGCGCGTCAAGGGGATCCTGCAGAAGTACAAGGACCTCCAGGACATCATCGCGATCCTCGGTATCGACGAGCTGGGCGAGGAGGACAAGCTTGTTGTCCACCGTGCCCGTCGCGTCGAGCGCTTCCTGTCGCAGAACACCCACGTCGCCAAGCAGTTCACCGGCGTGGACGGTTCGGACGTGCCGCTCGAGGAGTCGATCACCGCGTTCAACGCGATCTGCGACGGTGAGTACGACCACTTCCCTGAGCAGGCGTTCTTCATGTGCGGTGGCATTGAGGACCTCAAGGCCAACGCCAAGGAGCTCGGCGTCTCCTGAGCCGCTGACTCGTGAAGGGGGGCGGGGTGCGTCCTGCCCCCCTTCGTATGCCTACTAGAATTGACCCAACACCCGGCAGATGTGCCGGGTGGTGACCCGAGGAGCCACCTTTGGCTGCTGAGCTGCATGTCGAGCTGGTCGCCGCGGACCGCAGTGTCTGGTCCGGCGAGGCCACCCTGGTCGTCGCGCGCACCACGTCCGGCGACATCGGCGTCATGCCCGGTCACCAGCCGCTGCTCGGTGTGCTGGAGTCGGGCCCGGTGACCATCCGTACGAGCGAGGGCGGGACTGTCGTTGCCGCGGTGCACGGCGGTTTCATCTCGTTCGCCGACAACAAGCTGTCCCTGCTGGCGGAGATCGCCGAGCTGGCGGACGAGATCGACGCCCGGCGCGCGGAGCGTGCGCTGGAGCGCGCCCAGTCGGACGAGGACGCCGCCGCCGAGCGGCGCGCCGATGTCCGGCTGCGTGCGGTGGCGGTGCACTGAGTACCCCGCCGACAGTCCCTTCGGGGGTCTGGGGGGCGATCCCCGGACAGTCTCAGCCGCGGCCCGGGCTGGATTTCTCCAGACCGTGCCGCGGCTGAGGCAATGCAGGTGCACGTGGGATTGCGTGTGGGACTAGGACGAAAACGATGCGAGGAGGTCGGTGGAGATGTTCCTCGCTCTGCTTGTGAGCGGCCTGGTCGTCGTCGCGCTGGTTGCGGTCGGGCTGTTCGTCTTCGGACTGCGGCGGCGGCTGATCCAGCGCTCGGGCGGCACTTTCGACTGCAGTCTGCGCTGGAATGTCCCGGAGGAGACCGACCTCTCCGGCAAGGGCTGGGTGTATGGCGTCGCCCGCTACAGCGGTGACCGGATCATGTGGTTCCGGGTCTTCTCGTACGCCCCCCGCCCGCGGCGTGTCCTGGAGCGCTCGGCGATCGAGGTCGTCGCGCGCCGTACTCCCGAGGGCGAGGAGGAGCTGGCGCTGCTGTCAGACGCGGTGGTGCTGGGCTGTCTGCACCGGGGCACGCGGCTGGAGCTGGCGATGAGCGAGGACGCGCTGACCGGCTTCCTCGCCTGGCTGGAGGCAGCACCGCCAGGCCAACGAGTCAATGTTGCCTAAATAGGGCTGCTCGTTGGTTGGGGGTGCCCCTGGACGAAGTCTGGGGGAGAGCCAATGTTGCCCAGAGGCATCACAAAGCCCGGGAGACCGTTCTCCCGGGCTTCGTTGTGAGCCGAGCTAGTTCAGACCGCTGTTGATCGCGCTGACCAGCTCTCCGTTCGTCGTGTCACCGCTGAATTCCCAGAAGAACGCGCCTCCCAGGCCCTGCCCCTTCGCCCAGCTCATCTTCGAGCTGACGGTGGCCGGGGTGTCGTAGCTCCACCAGTTGGTGCCGCAGTGTGCGTACGCCGTGCCGGCGACCGTGCCGGTGGCCGGGCAGCTGTTCTTGAGCACCTTGTAGTCCTCGATGCCCTGCTCGTACGTGCCGGGGGCCGCCCCGGTCGCGGAGCCGCCCGGTGCGCTCTGGGTCACTCCGGTCCAGCCGCGCCCGTAGAAGCCGATGCCGAGCAGCAGCTTGGCCGCCGGCACGCCCTTCGCCTTGAACTTGGCTATCGCCTCGGCGGAGTTGAAGCCCGCCTGCGGGATGCCGGGGTACGAGGTGAGTGGGGAGTGCGGGGCGGTCGGGCCCTGTGCGGCCCAGGCACCGAAGAAGTCGTACGTCATCACGTTGTACCAGTTGAGATACTGGGCCGCGCCGCCGTAGTCGGCGGCGTCGATCTTGCCGCCGGACGAGGCGTCCGCCGTGACGGCCGCGGTGACCAGGTTGCCCGTACCGAACTTGGCGCGCATCGCCTGCATCATGTTCTTGAAAGCGGCAGGCCCGCTGGTGTCGCAGGACGCACCGCAGGCGTTGGGGTACTCCCAGTCCAGGTCGATGCCGTCGAAGACGTCCGCCCAGCGCGGGTCCTCCACCAGGTCGTAGCAGGACTGCGCGAAGGCCGCCGGATTCGCCGCGGCCTGGCCGAAGCCGCCGGACCAGGTCCAGCCGCCGAACGACCAGAGCACCTTGATGTGCGGGTACTTGGCCTTGAGCTTGCGCAGCTGGTTGAAGTTGCCGCGCAGCGGCTGGTCCCAGGTGTCGGCGACGCCGTCGACGGACTGGTCGGCGGTGTACGCCTTGTCGTAGTCGGCGTAGGCGTCGCCGATCGTGCAGCGGCCGCCCTGGACATTGCCGAAGGCGTAGTTGATGTGCGTGATCTTGGACGCGGAGCCGGAGGTCACCAGGTTCTTCACGTGGTAGTTGCGGCCGTAGACGCCCCACTCGGTGAAGTAGCCGAGCTTGACCGTGGAGCCGGGGCCGGGGCCCGGGTCGCCGCCACCGCCGGTGGTGCGGACAGCGCGAGCGCCGCTGACCGGTCCTGTCTGGTCGGCGGTGTCACGGGCCTGGACGGTGTACGAGTAGTCGGTACCGGCGGTCAGCCCGGTGTTCGTGTACGTCGTGCCGGTCACCGTCGCGACCTTGGCGCCGTCACGCAGTACGTCGTAGTTCTTGATGCCTGTGTCGTCGGTGGCGGCGGTCCAGGCCAGCTTCACAGAGGTGTTGGTGATGTCGGACGCGCTCGGGGTGCCGGGGGCGGATGGCGGGTTGTCGCCGGGGACGCCGCCGCCGTCGCAGGAGGCGCCGTTGAGCTTGCAGCCGGAGGGGGCGCCGGTGCCGGTGCCGTTGAAGCCGAAGGAGACGGATGCGCCCGCGGCGAGAGTGCCGTTGTACGACTTGTTCTTGGCGGTCCAGTGGGTGCCGGAGCTGGTGACGTCCGCGTCCCAGGCGGAGGTGACCGCGGTGCCCGAGGGGAAGTCCCACTCGACGGTCCAGGAGCTGAGCGATGTGGTGCCGGTGTTCTTCACCGTCCACTTGCCTTCGAAGCCGGTGCCCCAGTCGGAGACCTTGGCGTAGGTGGCGGTCGCCGAGGGAGCGGCCTCGGCGGGGGAGGCGAGGCCGACCATGGCGGCCAGCGGGAGGAGCAGTGCGGTCAGTCCCGCGACGGCTCTGGATCTGAGTCTGAATCTGGTGCTGTGCAGTGGGGGTTGCGTGTTCACGGGTGCTCCTCGAGGAGGTCCGGGCGATCGGGGGTGGTCCGTGCACTGCGCACCCTGCGTGGCTCACCGCAGCGTGTGTTTGCGGTGAGAGTAGGAAGGTCTGGACCAATCGTCAATAGGTCCAGACCAAAGGTGTGAGAGGTGGGGTAGGGGAGGGGATCAGATGCCCAACTCCTGTGCGAGAACCGCGGTTTGGACCCGGCTGTGCAGCTCCAGCTTGCCCAGCAGTCGGCTCATGTGGGTCTTCACCGTCGCCTCCGCCATGTCGAGGCGTCCCGCGATCTCGGCGTTCGACATGCCCTCGCCGAGGCACGACAGCACCTCGCGCTCGCGCCGGGTCAGCGCATCGAGGATCGCGGGGTCGGGCGCGTCCGGGGATCGCGGGGGAGTCGGCGTCGCGAACTCCGCGATCAGCCGACGGGTCACAGCAGGCGCGATCAGCTCCTCGCCGCGCGCCACCGTGCGCACCGCCTCCTGCATTCTCGGCATCAACGTGATCATCGCGGGGAGCTACACGCTCTTCCCGAAGCAGGCCCCGAAGTCCGAGCGCGAGACCGTGCGCATTGAGCGTTAGCGCTCGCCGCCCGGCACCCAGAGCACGTCTCCGACCTCCTTGTTGGCCGTGCGGGCCAGGATGAACAGAAGGTCGGAGAGGCGGTTGAGATACGTCGCGGTGAGCGGGTTCATCGTCTCCCCGTGCACCTCGAGCGCCGCCCAGGTCGAGCGCTCCGCACGCCGTACGACCGTGCAGGCCTGGTGCAGCAGCGCCGCCCCGGGTGTACCGCCGGGCAGGATGAAGCTGCGCAGCTTCTCCAGCTCCTCGTTGAAGCGGTCACAGTCCGCCTCCAGCTTGTCGATGTAGAACTGCTCGACCCGCAGTGGCGGATACTCCGGGTTCTCGACGACCGGGGTGGCGAGGTCCGCGCCCACGTCGAACAGGTCGTTCTGGACGCGGACGAGGACCTTTACGACCTCCTGCGGGAGCTGCCCGAGGGCGATGGCCGTGCCGATGACGGCATTGGCCTCATTGGCGTCGGCGTACGCGGCGATCCGCAGATCGGTCTTGGCGGTGCGGCTCATGTCGCCGAGGGCTGTCGTGCCCCGGTCGCCGGTACGGGTATAGATGCGCGTCAGATTGACCATGCACCCAGCCTAGATTCTGTCCGGTCGATCAGGCCGGATCAGGGGGTGCGGGGGGTGACCGGCCGCGAGACGGCCGCCGGCCGCAAACCCGACGACGTCTCCCGCGAGGCCCTGGACCTCCTCACGACAAGGAGGACGTGCTGGGGGAGAAGGTGCTCAAGTACGCGGTAGGTGACCCCTGATGGGCCGCACCAGTGTGATGTCCGTCATCTGAGACGTGACGCGCATCTCTTCACCGCCACATGGCCGCCCACGAGCGCTAACCTCCGCCGGAGAGCCGCAATGTAAACAGGGGTTAAGGGGTGCCGCAGTGGCCAGGAAGCTCGCCGTCATCGGCGCCGGACTCATGGGGTCCGGTATCGCACAGGTCTCGGCCCGGGCGGGCTGGGAGGTCGTGCTGCGCGATGTCACCGACGCGGCCCTGACCCGTGGCACGGACGGTATCAAGGCCTCGTACGACAAGTTCGTCTCCAAGGGCAAGCTCGAAGCGGCGGACGCCGAGGCGGCATTGGCGCGTATCACCACCACCACCGACCTGGACGCCGCCGCCGACGCGGACATCGTCGTCGAGGCGGTCTTCGAGAAGCTCGAAGTCAAGCACGAGATCTTCCGTACGCTCGACAAGCTCGTACGGGACGACGCCGTCCTCGCCTCCAACACCTCCGCCATCCCGATCACGAAGATCGCGGCGGTGACCGAGCGTCCGGACCGCGTCATCGGTGCGCACTTCTTCTCGCCCGTCCCGATGATGCAGCTGTGCGAGCTGGTACGCGGCTACAAGACCAGCGACGAAACTCTCGCCACCACACGGGAGTTCGCCGAATCCGTCGGCAAGACCTGCATCGTCGTCAACCGCGACGTCGCCGGTTTTGTCACCACCCGCCTCATTTCGGCGCTGGTCGTCGAGGCTGCCAAGCTCTACGAATCGGGTGTCGCGTCCGCCGAGGACATCGACATCGCCTGCAAGCTGGGCTTCGGCCACGCCATGGGGCCGCTCGCCACCGCCGACCTGACGGGCGTGGACATCCTGCTGCATGCCACGAGCAACATCTACACCGAGTCCCAGGACGAGAAGTTCGCGCCGCCGGAGCTGATGCGCCGGATGGTGGACGCGGGTGACATCGGCCGCAAGAGCGGGCAGGGCTTTTACAAGCACTGACCCTCATTGACCGGTTTGGTATCACTCTCTGGAGTGAATTCGGTATCGGTTCGCTTACAGACGGCAACTTCCTTGCCCATACGGCAGTCAGTTGTTGCAAGACAAGAAGACAGAAGAAGCAAGACAGCAGCGCCGACGCAGAAAAACCGAAGCCAGACACAGGGCACTGAAAGCACTCACGGGGAGCGCATATGCACATCAGGGGCGACCACGCCGAGCTGGTCGTCGGGGGCCGCCTCGACGTCCGCAGCGCGGCGGACGCCCGTACGGTCCTGCACTCGGCCGTCGACGACGGAGTCGGCGACCTCGTGCTCGACCTGACCGACCTCGACTCCTGGGATGCCACCGGGCTCGGGGTCATCATGGGCGCGCACAGGCGGGCCGGCCGGTGCGGTCGCCGGCTGGTGCTGCGCGGTGTGCCGCCACAGATGCAGAGACTGCTCGTCGCCACCCGGCTGCACCGCATCCTCGCCATCGAAGGCGGCCTCGCGGCCGAATCGCTCCCTCGGGTGTGAACCGTACGACGCTCGCAATCCTCATGAGACTGTGACGTCACGGGCGGGGTGGCACCCCGGCCGTTCGTAGATACTGAGCGAACGTCTAGGGTTCGGTCGCCTGCCGAATTGACGTACCCGTGTGACAAGCACGGCACATCTGGGGGGCTTGGACCATGGACAACGACAATTTCGGCGAGGGCGCGGGACAGGCGCGACCCCAGCGCGACGCCGGCACACCCGACTTCGGACAGTCCGCGCCGGCGCTCGCCCGTACCGTCCGGCTCGTCACGGGCGACTTCCTGCTCACGGTCAACCCCGTCGACGGCAGCGAGATAGAACCCTGCCCGCCCGGTGGGGGCACCCCCCAGGCCGAAGGCCATGGGGGAGAACTGCCCGCGCGGCCGACCCGGTACAGCGCCGAGGAGCGCACCGAGCGGCAGCGCGCGGCGCAGCCGCCCGTGCCGGCGGGCCCGCCCGCGCCGCGGCTCCCGCTGCTCGAGCGCGACGAGGAGCGCGAGCGGCTGGTACGGCTGCTGGGCCGCGGTCGCTCGGTGCGGCTCACCGGGCCCGCGGGCTCCGGGCGCAGCGCCCTGCTCGACACCGTCGCCGAAGACTGCGCGAACCTCGCACCCGACGGAGTTGTACGCCTCAGCGGCTACCACCGCACCCCCACCGAGCTGCTGTACGACCTCTTCGCCGTCGTCCACAACGCTTCGCGGCACCGGCCCGGCCGGGCGGGGCTGCTCGAGTACGTACGCGACATCGGCGCGATAGTCGTACTCGACGACCTGGAGTTCGGCGGCGCTGCCCTCGGCGAGCTGCTGGATGCCGCGCCCGAGTGCGCCTTCCTGGTCGCCGCCACACCCGACATCGCGGCGCCCGCCGCCGACTCGCACCTCGAAGAGGTCTTCCTCGCGGGCCTCGGCCGCAGCGCCTCGCTGGAGCTGCTGCGGCGCGCCGTGGAACGGCCGCTCACCGAGGACGAGGCGAACTGGGCGGGCGACCTCTGGTTCGAGTCCGAGGGCCTGCCGCTGCGCTTCGTACAGGCGGGCGCGCTGCTGCGGCAGTGCGACAGCCTGCGTTCCGACCCGGAGGACTTCGACGCGTACGGAGCTTTCGACTCGGTGGAGGGTGCCGAGGTCCCGCTGCCGACGCTGGGCGAGGGGGCCGCGCCGGCGGGGCTGCTCGCCTCCCGGCTCAGCGAGTCCGCCCGCGAGACCCTGCGCTTCGCCGTCGCACTCGGCGGTGAGGTCCCGCACCAGGCGCATCTGCCGGCGCTCATCGGTGACACGCGCGCGGACGCCGCGCTCGGCGAGCTGATGAACTGCGGGCTGCTCTCCCCGGTCGGCCCCCGCTACCGGCTGGCGGCCGGCGTGATCGCCCAGCTGACGGAGAAGGGTTACGCCGACGACGCGGTCGCCCACGCCCACACCGCCGCCCAGCACTACGCCTGGTGGGCCGGACACCCCTCCGTCCCCCCCGGGCGGGCGGTGGCCGAGGCGGACGCCGTCATCGCTGCGCTGACCGCGCTGGTTCCGGGGGCGGAGGCCGGACACCCCAGCGCTGCCGTACTGCTGGCCCGCAGCGCCGCACCCGCCTTCGCGGCGGGGCTGCACTGGTGCGCCTGGGAGCGGGCCCTGCGGATCGGCTCCGAGGCGGCCCGGATATCGGGCGAAGTGGCCGAAGAGGCGTACTTCCACCATGAGTTGGGCGTACTCGCGCTCTGCGCCGGCAGCCTGGAGCGGGCGCGCGCCGAGCTGGAGACCTCGATCGGCATGCGCGGGGCTCTCGCCGACAAGCGTGGCACCGTCGCGGGACGCAGGGCGCTGGCGCTCGTCGCGGACCGCGCGGGCGGCCCCGTACTCGGCGGACGCACCCCGGCGGGCGAGGAGGTGCGGGCCGCGCGCTACGAGGAGTCGGCGTCGCCGCCCGGAGGCGTACCGGCGGCTGTGCTGCCGCTGGGGGCCTCGGGACAGTCGAAGCCGCGGGAGGCCACGCTGGTGGCGCGGAAGCCGCGGGAGGCCACGCTGGTGGCGCGGCGGGAGTCGCCCGCGGGCGGCACGAAGCTGCGCGGCGCCCTCTCCATCATCGGCGGCGCCCGCCGCAACGTGGTCGCCGCGGGCGCGGGCGCGCTGCTCGCCGCGGTGCTCGGCACGGTGGTGACACTCGGGGCGACCTCGGACCAGGAGGACCCGCCCGGCGGCAAGGTCAGGAACGGCCAGTCCGCGAACGAGGACGACGCGGACAACGGCCTGCCTGCGGACGAGCCGACCGACGGCTCGACCCGCCGCCCGGGCGGGTCGGACCCGACGGGGACGGCGACGCCGGGCTCCAGCCCGTCGGCGGGCGACCCGTCGAAGCCGCGGACCGAGCCGTCGCCGAGTTCGTCGAAGCCGGGCAGCGAGCCGTCGTCGTCGAGTAAGCCCACGACGAAGCCGACCCCATCGCCGGGTAAGCCGACTCCATCTACCTCCTCGTCTTCGAGCACGCCGACCACGCCGCCGACCACGCCGACCAGCCCGGCGCCGTCGGACACGGCGACCACGCCCGAAGGGTCAACCTCCGCCAGCGCCCCGATCACAACCAGCAGCGCCCCCGCGTCCTCCGCGAGCTCCAGCAGCGCGCCCGTCATCTGACGGCCACGAGAACGCAGGACGACCCCGGGCGGCATCGCCGCCCGGGGCCGTCCCCGTACCCGTATCAGTACTGTCCTCAGAACAGCCTGAGCTTGTCGTCCTCGATGCCCCGCAGCGCGTCGTAGTCCAGCACCACACACCCGATCCCGCGGTCCGTCGCCAGCACCCGCGCCTGCGGCTTGATCTCCTGCGCCGCGAACACGCCCTTCACCGGCGCCAGATGGGGGTCGCGGTTCAGCAGCTCCAGATAGCGCGTGAGCTGCTCGACCCCGTCGATCTCACCGCGCCGCTTGATCTCGACGGCCACGGTCGCGCCGTCGGAGTCCCGGCACAGGATGTCCACCGGGCCGATGGCCGTGGGGTATTCACGCCGGATCAGGCTGTATCCCTCGCCCAGCGTCTCGATGCGGTCGGCGAGCAGTTCCTGGAGGTGCGCCTCCACACCGTCCTTGATCAGGCCAGGGTCCACGCCGAGTTCGTGCGAGGAGTCGTGGAGGATTTCCTCCATCGTAATGATCAGTTTCTCGCCCGCTTTGTTGATGACGGTCCAGACGCTGTCGTCACCCTCTTTGAGTGTGCAAGGAGGGGACATCCAGTTCAGTGGTTTGTACGCCCTGTCGTCCGCGTGGATGGAGACGCTGCCGTCTGCCTTGACCAGGATCAGACGGGGAGCGGAGGGCAGGTGGGCGGTGAGCCGGCCCGCGTAGTCGACGGAGCAGCGGGCGATGACAAGACGCATGGTCGGCAACGCTACTCGACACACGCCGCTGCGCGCGATTCGCCCCGGAAGCCCCGTTCGTAATTGGCCGGTTGTGTTCCCAATCTCCTGGTGCGCTCCGGACAGCGCACTTACGGTGGAAGCAAGAGGTCGTCGGTCGTGCACTCTGCGTCGTCATGCGTCGTTCGTATGCCGTCGTTGTCCGTCATCCTCCTTCCCTGCCCGTAAGACCCCGTTCACCGGGGTCGCGAGAGGAGAACCCATGTCGCTCGACGTCTCACCGGCGCTGTTGGAACAGGCCGAGCGAGGCGAGGTCGACGAAGATGCCTTCGTCGACTGCGTCCGGACCTCCCTGCCCTTCGCATGGGAGATGATCAGTTCTCTGGTGGCTCAGCTGAAGGTGGACGGCGGCGACTTCGCCGACAACCAGACGCCTCCGCCGGACGAGCAGGCACGTGGTCAGCTGCTGCGCGCGCTCGCGAGTGACGCGATTCGCGGTGCGCTCCAGCGGCACTTCGGGGTGCGTCTGGCATTCCAGAACTGCCACCGCGTAGCGGTGTTCCCGCTGGACTCCTCGGTGGATGAGCGGCTCGCCCGCTTTACTTCCGTGCGGGGCCAATTGCTCAACCAGTCGCCCGAACTGCGCGACTGCTGAAGTCTTTTGCTGCCGCTCCGCATCGCGGGAGGTGCGACTGATGTCGGAGCGGCAGCACCTCCCGTACGGCCAGGGCGTGTTTTAGAGGTCCCTCCCCCAGAGCTTCGCCTGGGAGGTGCCCCCACCCCGCGACGCCTGGCACGCACTCCCCAGCTACCGCTGGGAGGTGCCCCCACG
>NZ_JBSFMS010000128.1:0-20571 GCF_053599675.1 Streptomyces sp. NPDC000880
CCCGCTGCTTCGAGATCGAGGCGCGGCTGCGCGAGGCGCTGGACATCCCGGTCTTCCACGATGACCAGCACGGCACCGCGATCGTCGTCCTCGCCTCGCTGACCAACGCGCTGCGCGTGGTCGGCAAGGCGATCGGTGACGTACGAGTCGTTATGTCCGGCGCGGGCGCCGCCGGTACGGCCATCCTGAAACTGCTGATCGCAGCGGGTGTCAAGCACGCCGTCGTGGCCGACATCCACGGCGTGGTGCACGCGGTCCGCGAGGACCTGGTGGACGCGGAGGCCGAGTCGCCGCTGCGCTGGATCGCCGACAACACCAACCCCGAGGGCGTCACGGGTACGCTCAAGGAAGCGGTCGTCGGCGCGGACGTTTTCATCGGAGTGTCCGCCCCGAACGTGCTGGGGGCGGCGGACGTCGCGGCGATGGCCGACGGCGCCATCGTGTTCGCGCTCGCGAACCCCGAGCCGGAGGTCGACCCGGCAATTGCCCGCCAGACGGCGGCAGTTGTGGCCACGGGCCGCTCCGACTTCCCCAACCAAATCAACAATGTGCTGGTCTTCCCGGGCGTCTTCCGCGGCCTGCTGGACGCGCAGTCCCGCACGGTCAACACGGAGATGATGCTCGCGGCGGCGGCCGCGCTCGCGGACGTCGTCACCGAGGACGAACTCAACCCGAACTACATCATCCCGTCCGTCTTCAACGACAAGGTCGCCGGAGCGGTCGCGGGAGCCGTCCGCAACGCCGCGAAGGCGGTCGGCGCGGCTGTGACGGGCCACACGTCGGCGTGACGCCCGGCGCGTCGCGAGTCGCGGGTCCGCGACTGCCGCTCTAGGGTGGCGGACCATGAGCCCCGCGGCTCCCGGCTCCAAGGAGTCTCCACCGAGTGGACGGAACGTCACCACGACGAGGCCGTGGCGCTTTTCGTGTGACTCCGGAGGGTGCCGGATTGGCTTTCCCGCCGCTGGTGGGGGCAGGATGCGTATTCGGGCGCGAGGGTCTGACTCCAGACCCGGGTCCGGGGACTGTCCGAGGGCCCTGGCAGCATCGGCTTCGATCTCACGCCTCACAGGCAAGAAGAACACGGGAGTAACAACATGAACCGCAGTGAGCTGGTGGCCGCGCTGGCCGACCGCGCCGAGGTGACCCGCAAGGACGCCGACGCCGTGCTGGCCGCTCTCGCCGAGACCGTCGGCGAGGTCGTCGCCAAGGGCGACGAGAAGGTCACGATCCCCGGCTTCCTGACCTTCGAGCGCACCCACCGTGCCGCTCGCACCGCTCGTAACCCGCAGACCGGCGACCCGATCCAGATCCCGGCCGGCTACAGCGTGAAGGTCTCCGCGGGCTCCAAGCTCAAGGAAGCCGCCAAGGGCAAGTAATCCGCCTGGGCAAGCAAAAGGGCGGCCACCCCCTGCCGGGGTGGCCGCCCTTTGGCGTGTGGCCGGGGCTCCGGCCGACAATTGAGCACCTTGGGGGTCCCGCGGTTGAAGTCTGAGGGAGATTGAGGAGCCGGGGGTCCGGGGGCGGAGCCCCCCGGGGTCAGACGAGCCTGCCGCCCGGGAGCTCCACCTTCGCGCCCAGCTTCTCGAGCTTCTCCATGAAGTTCTCGTAGCCGCGGTTGATCAGGTCGATGCCGTGGACCCGTGACGTCCCCTGCGCCGCGAGCGCCGCGATCAGGTACGAGAAGCCGCCGCGCAGGTCAGGGATGACCAGATCCGCGCCCTGGAGCTTCGTCGGGCCCGACACGACCGCCGAGTGCAGGAAGTTGCGCTGGCCGAAGCGGCAGTCCGAGCCGCCCAGGCACTCGCGGTACAGCTGGATGTGCGCACCCATCTGGTTCAGCGCGGAGGTGAAGCCGAGCCGCGACTCGTACACCGTCTCGTGGACGATGGACAGGCCCGCCGCCTGGGTCAGGGCCACCACCAGCGGCTGCTGCCAGTCGGTCTGGAAACCGGGGTGCACGTCCGTCTCCAGGGCGATCGCGTTGAGCGAGCCGCCCGGGTGCCAGAAGCGGATGCCCTCGTCGTCGATCTCGAAGGCGCCACCCACCTTCCGGTAGGTGTTCAGGAACGTCATCATCGAGCGCTGCTGCGCGCCGCGCACATAGATGTTGCCCTCGGTCGCCAGCGCCGCAGACGCCCAGGACGCCGCCTCCAGGCGGTCCGGGATCGCCCGGTGGGTGTAGCCGCCGAGCTTGTCGACACCGGTGATCCGGATCGTCCGGTCGGTGTCCATGGAGATGATCGCGCCCATCTTCTGCAGGACGCAGATGAGGTCCTCGATCTCCGGCTCCACCGCCGCGTTGGACAGCTCGGTGACGCCCTCCGCCAGCACCGCCGTCAGCAGCACCTGCTCGGTCGAGCCGACCGATGGGTACGGCAGCCGGATCTTGCAGCCGCGCAGCCGCTGCGGGGCCTCCAGATACTGGCCGTCCGCCCGCTTCTCGATCGTCGCGCCGAACTGGCGCAGCACCTCGAAGTGGAAGTCGATGGGCCGGCCGCCGATGTCGCAGCCGCCCAGCCCCGGAATGAAGGCGTGGCCGAGCCGGTGCAGTAGCGGGCCGCAGAAGAGGATCGGGATGCGCGAAGAGCCCGCGTGCGCATCGATGTCCGCGACGTTCGCGCTCTCGACGTGCGACGGGTCGAGTACCAGCTCACCCGGCTCGTCACCGGGCCGGACCGTTACTCCGTGCAGCTGCAGCAGTCCACGTACGACGCGCACATCACGGATGTCGGGCACATTGCGCAGTCGGCTCGGCTCGCTGCCCAGAAGAGCGGCGACCATTGCTTTGGGCACGAGGTTCTTCGCGCCGCGGACGCGGATCTCGCCCTCGAGCGGGGTTCCGCCGTGGACAAGCAGTACATCGTCTGTGCCGGTCATGAATCTCGCGTTCCGGAGGATCCCCCCAGCGGAGCGAGGGGGATGTCGGGCAGGGGGCCAGTGGAAAGGGTAAGGGGCTTCTACCCCTGTCCCGTAAGGCCAAGGACCGTCGTGCGCGTAATGAATTCGACACAACACGCTGGGTCGGTACATGTTTGCGGAGCGTCACCGACCCAGGGTTCGCGTGCCACCCGCTCCTGTCGCGTCCTGAGCTGCGCTCGCTCACACTCAGCCGCCCGCTCCCCGCGGAGGGCGAAGATGCGGGATCATGTCTCGCATGACCGAGGTGTCCTCGCTCACAGGGCGGCTGCTCGTCGCCACCCCTGCCCTGGCGGACCCGAACTTCGACCGGGCGGTGGTTCTGCTGCTCGACCACGACGACGAGGGCTCGCTCGGCGTGGTCCTCAACCGGCCCACCCCGGTGGTCGTCGGCGACATCCTGGAGTCCTGGGGCGCGCTCACGGGCGAGCCGGGCGTGGTGTTCCAGGGCGGCCCGGTCTCCCTCGACTCGGCGCTGGGCGTCGCCGTCATACCGGGCGACGAGGGACCGCTCGGCTGGCGGCGGGTGTACGGCGCGATCGGTCTGGTCGACCTGGAGGCCCCGCCGGAGCTGCTCGGCGCGGCACTCGGATCGCTGCGGATCTTCGCGGGATACGCCGGATGGGGCCCCGGCCAGCTGGAGGAGGAACTGAACGACGGTGCGTGGTACGTCGTCGAGTCGGAGCCGGGCGATGTGTCGTCGCCCAGGCCGGAGAGCCTGTGGCGGGCGGTGTTGCGGCGGCAGCGCAGCGAGCTCGCCATGTTCGCGACGTACCCGGACGACCCTTCGCTGAACTGAGCGGCGCGGCCTTCAGTACCCTGGCAGTTATGAGCACTCTTGAGCCCGAGCGCGGGACAGGCACGGGGACCCTCGTAGAGCCGACGCCGCAGACGTCGCACGGCGATGGCGACCACGAGCGCTTCGCCCATTACGTCCAGAAGGACAAGATCATGGCGAGTGCCCTCGACGGCACTCCCGTGGTGGCACTGTGCGGGAAGGTCTGGGTACCGGGGCGCGACCCCAAGAAGTACCCGGTCTGTCCGATGTGCAAGGAAATCTACGAGTCCATGGGCGCCGGCGGCGACAAGGACAAGGGCGGCAAGGACAAGAAGTAGTTCTTCCGCCGGGGACGGCCCCCGGGATGCGCATCTACGCGTGTCCCGGGGGCCGTTTTGCGTTGCACGGGGGTGCGTCGCTGGTCACAGAGTGGTTGAGACCTCTTGTCCGGTTGTTGGCGCGCCCTTAGCCTCCTGCTGTGTTGTGCAGCACGAAACGTTCGTTGCACACTATGCAACGCCCGTCCTGTGAGTAGGCGTTGCGCACGGTGCAACGCTTACTCGTAGGGAACCACGCATGAAGCTTTTCGCCCGGATTGCCGCCCCTGCCGCGGCACTTGCGCTGGCGGGCCTCACCGCCACCGCCTGCGCCCCCCAGACCTCCGACAACGCTGCCAAGCAGGACGACACGAGCGGCACCCTGCGCGTCTGGCTCTTCCAGGAGGTCAACAACAAGCCCAAGGAGCAGGTCGTCGACGCCGCCGTCGCCGCGTTCCGCAAGGCGCACAAGGATGCCCAGGTCGAGGTCGAGTACATACCCGTCGAGACCCGCGCCCAGCGGATCAAGGCCGCCTTCAACGACCCGAAGAGCGCGCCGGATCTGATCGAGTACGGCAACACCGACACGGCCGGCTACGTCAAGGACGGCGGACTCGCCGACATCGGCGCGGAGTTCACCGCCTGGGACGAGGCCAAGGACACCGACCCGACGGCCAAGCAGTCGGTCACGGTCGACGGCAAGATCTACGGCGCCCCGCTCTTCGTCGGTGTACGCGCGCTGTACTACCGCACCGACGTGTTCAAGGAGCTGGGGATCGCGGCCCCCAAGACCCAGGATGAACTGATCGCCACCGCAAAGAAGATCCACAAGGCGAAGCCGGAGCTGTACGGGCTCGCGGTCGGCGGCGCGTACACCTATGGCGCGATGCCCTTCATCTGGGCGCAGGGCGGCGAACTGGCGCAGGAGAGCGGTGGTTCGTACAAGGCGGCCATCAACAGCCCGGCCGCGCAGAAGGGCATCACGGCGTACACCTCGCTCTTCGGCGACGACAACTGCCCGGCCGCGAAGTGCGCGTCGATGGGCGGCAACGCGACGGTGACGGCCTTCGCCTCCGGCAAGGCGGCGATGGCGATCGGCGGTGACTTCAGCCACCAGGCGGTGGAGGCGGGCGCCGTGAAGGGCAAGTACGCGGTGGTGCCGCTGCCGGGCAGGGAGGCGGGCTCGATCGCGCCGGCCTTCGCGGGCGGCAACAACATCGGCGTACTGAAGAGCACCTCGCACCGCACGCTGGCGGTGGACCTGATGAAGCAGTTCACCGGCAAGGAGGCACAGCGCAACTTCTTCGACGCGATGGGGTTCCTGCCGACGTACACGGATGTACGCGCGGAGGTCGCGAAGAAGCAGCCGTTCGTCGAGCCGTTCGTACGGACGCTGGACGCGGGTGCGAAGTTCGTGCCGGCCTCTGCGGGCTGGGGCCAGATCGACTCGTCGCTGGTGCTGCCGACGATGTTCCAGGAGATCGTCAGCGGCAAGAAGGACGTGGCGGCGGCGTCGGGTGACGCGGCGAAGAAGATGGACACGGCGTTCGCTGCCGCGGGCTGAGTGCGATGACAAACGGTACGGAACCGGGGCCGAACGCCCCGGACAGCCCGGGCCCGCGCGAGACCGCGGTCCCACCGCAGGGGACACGGGCGCCCGACGGGACGGGCGCGTCGGCCGGCCCCCCGGCGGCTGACGCCGCCGGGGCGTTGGCCGAGGCGTCTGCGTCTGCCGGTGGTGCGGTCGCGTCGGGCGCTGTTGAGGCGGGGCCGTCCGGCGGGACCGCTGCGTCTGCCGGTGTCGCGTCGGCCGGTGCTCCGGCGGCTGACGCCGCCGGGTCGGCGGTCGAGGTTTCGGCGTCTGCCAGTGGTGGGGGTGCGTCGGCTGGTCTCTCGGCCGGCGCTTCGGCGGCTGCCCCCGGGGCGGGCGCGCCCGGCGGCACCACTACGGCCACCCGCGGGCCTGGTGCTTCGGTCGTCGGCACCGCCGGGCTGTCCAAGGGGCGGCCCGCGCGCGTGCCCAACGCCCGGAAGGCGGCCGGGGGTTCGACACCCGGCGACAGGCGCGCGGCGCGGCGTGGCCGCCGGCGCGCCGGCTCCTGGACCCCGTGGCTATACCTCGCGCCCGCGCTCCTCGTCCTCGCCGGGCTCCTCGTCTACCCGATCTACCAGCTCGGCCTGATCTCCTTCCTCGAGTACACCCAGGCCCAGGTCAGCGGCGGCGAGCCGACCACCTTCCAAGGCCTCGGCAACTACCGCACGCTCCTCGCCGACAGCCAGTTCTGGCAGGTCCTGCTGGCCACCGTCGTCTTCGCCGCCGCCTGCGTGCTCGCCACCCTCGCCGTCGGCTGCGCTCTCGCCGTCCTGCTGACGCGCGTACGCGCCCTCCCCCGCCTCGCCCTCATGCTCGCCGCCCTCGGCGCCTGGGCGACCCCCGCCATCACCGGCTCCACCGTCTGGGTCTTCCTCTTCGACCCGGACTACGGACCGGTCAACCGTCTCCTCGGCCTCGGCGACTTCTCCTGGACGTACGGGCGCTACAGCGCCTTCGCCCTCGTACTCCTCGAAGTCGTCTGGTGCTCGTTCCCGTTCGTGATGGTGACGGTGTACGCGGGTATCAAGGCGATCCCCTCGGAAGTCCTGGAGGCGGCCTCACTGGACGGCGCGTCCCAGTGGCGGATCTGGCGCTCCGTCACCGCTCCGATGCTCCGCCCCATTCTCGTCGTCGTCACCATTCAGTCGATCATCTGGGACTTCAAGGTCTTCACCCAGATTTATGTGATGACGAACGGCGGCGGCATCGCCGGCCAGAATCTCGTGCTCAATGTGTATGCCTATCAGAAGGCCTTCGCGTCCTCCCAGTACAGCCTGGGCTCGGCCATCGGCATCGTGATGCTGCTGATTCTGCTGGCGGTCACCCTTGTGTATCTGCGGCTGCTGCGACGCCAGGGAGAAGAACTGTGAGCCTGCCCAGCATCCGCCGCCCCTGGCGGCTCGCCGCCGAGGCATCGGCGCTCGTCATCGCGGTCGTCGTGGCCTTCCCGCTGTACTGGATGGTGCTCTCGGCGTTCAAACCGGCGGGCGAGATCCAGTCCACCGAAGCAACCCCCTGGACACTTTCCCCCTCGCTCGACTCCTTCCGCCGCGTCTTCGAACAGCAGGAATTCGGCCGGTATTTCCTCAACAGCCTGTTCGTGGCCGGCGTGGTGGTGATCGCGTCCGCGCTGATCGCATTCCTGGCGGCGACCGCGGTGACGCGGTTCCGCTTCAAGTTCAGGACGACCCTGCTGATCATGTTCCTGGTCGCCCAGATGGTGCCGATCGAGGCGCTGACCATCCCGCTTTTCTTCCTGATGCGGGACTTCGGCCAGCTGAACACCCTCGGTTCGCTGATCCTGCCGCACATCGCCTTCTCGTTGCCGTTCGCGATCTGGATGCTGCGGGGCTTTGTGAAGGCGGTCCCGGAAGCCCTGGAAGAGGCGGCGTACATCGACGGCGCGAGCCGGACCCGCTTCCTGTGGCAGATCCTGTTCCCACTGGTCTTCCCGGGGCTCGTGGCGACGAGCGTGTTCTCGTTCATCTCGACGTGGAACGACTTCCTGTTCGCCAAGTCCTTCATCATCAGCGACACCTCCCAGTCGACGCTGCCGATGGCGCTGCTGGTCTTCTTCAAGCCGGACGAGAACGACTGGGGCGGCATCATGGCGGCGTCCACCGTGATGACCGTGCCGGTGCTCGTCTTCTTCGTACTCGTACAGCGACGCCTGGTCTCCGGCCTGGGCGGCGCGGTGAAGGACTGACGCAATGAGCTTTACGGATCTGATCCCCGCACCGCGCGCCGTCGAGGGCCCGCACCGCACCCCCTTCGTGCTCGGTACCGGCACCGCACTCGCCGCGGAGCCTGGTACCGAGGGCGTCGCCCGCTGGCTGCGTACGACCCTTGGCAGCGCTCTGGGACGCGAACTCCCCCCAGGGGTGGCGGGAGCCGGGCACACCATCACGCTGCGGATCGATCCGTCGCTGGAGCCCGAGGCGTACCGGCTGTCGGTCGCATCCGGCGTCGAGATCGTGGGCGGCACCGCGGCCGGCGTGTTCTGGGGAGCCCAGACGCTCCGTCAGCTCCTCGGCCCGGACGCGTACCGCCGGGCTTGCGTCGATCCGGAAGCCTGGCGCGGCATTCCGCACCAGGTCATCGAGGACGCACCCCGCTTCCCCTGGCGCGGCATGATGCTCGACGTCTCACGGCATTTCCTGCCCAAGGACGACGTCCTGCGCTATCTGGACCTCCTCGCCGCCCACAAGCTCAACGTCTTCCACTTCCACCTCACCGACGACCAGGGCTGGCGCATCGAGATCAAGCGCTACCCCAAGCTCACGGACATCGGAGCGTGGCGCGCACGCACCAAGTACGGCCACCGCGCCTCCGAGCTCTGGGACGATAGGCCGTACGGCGGTTACTACAGCCAGGACGACATTCGCGAGATCGTCGCGTACGCCGCCGAGCGGCATATCAGCGTCGTCCCCGAGATCGACATCCCCGGCCACTCGCAGGCCGCCATCGCCGCGTATCCGGAACTGGGCAACACCGACGTCATCGACACAACAACCCTCTCCGTCTGGGACAGTTGGGGCATCAACCCGAACGTACTCGCCCCCACTGACAACACACTCCGCTTCTTCGAGGGCGTCTTCGAGGAGCTGCTCGGCCTCTTTCCCGCCGCCGTCTCACCGTTCATCCACATCGGGGGCGACGAGTGCCTCAAGGACCAGTGGAAGGCGTCCCCGTCGGCCCAGGCCCGTATCAAGGAACTCGGCCTGGCCGACGAGGACGGGCTCCAGTCCTGGTTCATCCGCCACTTCGACACCTGGCTCGCCGACCGCGGCCGCCGCATCATCGGCTGGGACGAGATCCTGGAAGGCGGTCTCGCCCCCGGCGCCGCCGTCTCCTCCTGGCGTGGGTACGCCGGCGGCATCGCTGCCGCCGAGGCCGGCCACGATGTCGTCATGTGCCCCGAGCAGCAGGTGTACTTCGACCACCGCCAGCACGGCGGAGCGGAGGAGCCGATGCCCATCGGATACGTACGCACCCTCGAGGACGTCTACCGCTTCGAGCCCGTCCCCCCGGCCCTCTCGCCCGAGGCCGCCGCGCACATCCTCGGCACCCAGGCCAATGTCTGGACCGAAGTGATGCAGGACCGTTCCCGCGTCGACTACCAGGTCTTCCCGCGGCTCGCCGCCTTCGCCGAGGTCGCCTGGTCCGCCCTGCCCGCTCCCGCCGAGCGCGACTTCGCGGACTTCGAACGGCGAATGACCGCCCACTACAAGCGCCTTGACGCGCTCGGTGTCGACTACCGGCCGTCCGGCGGCCCGTTGCCCTGGCAGAAGCGACCGGGTGTGATCGGACGCCCGATCGAGGGTGCGCCCCCAAACGTGTGAGCCCGACTCAAAGACGCATCTCCCGCGCCCGGGATCCTGGGACTGTGGAGAGCCGCACGGAACAAGTCGCACAAGGACCGTCGAAGAGTGGCAATCCGCATGCGGCGGCGAGGATGTTGCAAACTGGACCATCGTCGCGAGCGGGCGTATCCGGTACGAATCTGCCCTTCGCGGACCCTCTGGCCGGTCGGCTCGGAAGATGTGCCAGAGTTGCCACGTCCGGGCTGTGAGCACGTACGGTACGGCAACACAGGCGGGACAGCCGGGACGCCGGGAAGGGGCAGCTGGGTGACCACGCACGCACCGCAGACGGGGCAGTCGGTGACGCTGCCGGCTGCGCTGGACGAGGCCGTGGCGGCGCTGACCGCCATGCCCGCCGCCGTGCCCGTCGCGGGCGGCACGGACCTCATGGCCGCCGTCAACAAGGGCCAACTCCGCCCGGCCGGCCTGGTCGGCCTCGGCCGTATCAGCGAAATCCGCGGCTGGCGCTACCAGGACGGACACGCCCTGCTCGGCGCCGGACTCACCCACGCGCGGATGGGACGGCCCGACTTCGCGGCCCTCATCCCCGCGCTGGCCGCGTCCGCGCGCGCCGCCGGCCCGCCCCAGATCCGTAACGCGGGCACGCTCGGCGGCAATATCGCCACGGCCGCCCCGACCGGCGACACCCTGCCCGTGCTGGCCGCCCTGGAGGCGGACCTGGTGATCGCGGGACCCGGCGGCGCACGTCGCGAGATCCCCGTCTCCCATCTGCTGGCGGGCCGGGAGATGCTCGCCCCCGCCGAACTCATCGGCTTCGTACGGGTACCCCTCCTGCACGCCCCACAGGTCTTCCTGAAGGCCACCGGCCGCACCGGCCCCGGCCGCGCCACCGCATCCGTCGCCGTCGTCCTCGACCCGGCGCGGCGCGGAGTGCGCTGCGCGGTGGGCGCGATCGCCCCGATGCCGCTGCGGCCGCTGGAGGCGGAGCGGTGGATCGCGTCACTGATCGATTGGGACGGCGAGCGCGGTCTCGCGGGCGAGGCGCTGGCGGCCTTCGGCGAGTACGTCGCGGCGGCGTGCATCCCGGATCCGGCCCCGGCCGCGCAGGGCGAGGAACAGCCCGTGCTGCCGCCCGCCGTACTGCATGTGCGACGCACCGTCGCCGCGCTGGCCCGACGTGCACTGGGGAGGGCGCTGTCGTGAGCAACGAGGAGAACCCGCAGGGACGCCCGTCGGAGCAGGGGGGCTGGCAGCCCACGCCTCAGAGTGGCGAGTACGACGCCGAGGCCACCGCCTTTCTGCAGCTGCCGCCCGAGGGCGCGCTGGACGCGGCGCCGCTCGAAGCGCCCGGACACGGCTACGTACCCCCGATGATCACGCCGCTGACGCCTGCCTCCACGGCCGATCCGGCGGCGATGGGCCCCTGGGCCGTGGAGCAGGCAACGGGGGAGCCGGCGGTCCAGTGGCCGGAGCCCTCCGGCACCGAGCAGCACGTCGACCCGCACGCCACGGGACAGTGGACCTTCACGGGCGCCGAGCCGGCCGGGGCGCCGTTCGCGCCCGCACCTGCCTCCGAGTTGACCGGTGAGTGGACGATTCCGGTGGCGGACGGCGATCTGCCGGACGAGTCCGGCGAGTTCACGACGTCATCGCTGGCGTCCCATTGGGGTACGACGGCTCCGCCCGCGACTCTGCCGGGCGGGGCGACGGCCCCGTGGGCGAGCGCGCAAGAGCCCCCGGCGACTCTGCCGGGCGGAGCGAGGGCGCCCTGGGCGACAGTTCCGGAGCCGGAGCCCGCTGCGGTGGCCGAGGAGCCGGAACCCGTACAGGAGCCGGATCCGGAGCCGGAGCCCGAAGCGGTTGAGGCCGAGGCGGCGGCCGAGGCGGCGGCGAGCCCCGATGAGGCCCCCGACACTCCTGAGGCCCCCGCCCCCACCTCCTCCACGGGCAGCGACGAACACCCGCCTACCTCCTACGTCCTGCGTGTCAACGGCAGCGACCGCCCCGTCACCGACGCCTGGATCGGCGAGTCCCTCCTGTACGTACTGCGCGAGCGCCTCGGCCTCGCCGGTGCCAAGGACGGCTGCTCGCAGGGCGAGTGCGGCGCTTGCAACGTCCAGGTCGACGGCCGTCTCGTTGCCTCCTGCCTGGTTCCGGCGGCGACCGCCGCCGGTTCCGAGGTCCGTACGGTCGAGGGCCTCGCCACCGACGGCGAACCCTCCGACGTCCAGCGCGCCCTGGCGGGCTGCGGCGCGGTCCAGTGCGGCTTCTGTATCCCCGGCATGGCCATGACCCTCCACGACCTGCTCGAGGGCAACCACGCCCCCACCGAGCTCGAGACCCGCCAGGCCCTCTGCGGCAACCTCTGCCGCTGCTCCGGCTACCGGGGCGTCCTCGACGCCGTACGCGAAGTGGTCGCCGAGCGCGCGGCGAGTAACGCGGCCGCCGCAGAGGCGAGTGAGGAAGCCCGTATTCCGCACCAGGCGCCCCCCGGCGCAGGTAGTGTGCAGCCCCACCCGCACGACGGAGGCATGGCGTGACCAACGACGCGGCCACCACGACGACGACGCCCCGGACGGTCGACGGCCCCCAGACGGAACCTCCCGCCCTCGGCCTTGGGGCGTCCCTCCCGCCGGCCGACGCCCGCGCGAAGACCGAGGGCACATTTCCGTACGCCTCCGATCTGTGGGCCGAGGGCCTGCTGTGGGCGGCGATCCTGCGCTCCCCGCACCCGCACGCGCGCATCGGCTCGATCGACACCTCGGCGGCGCTGGAGATGCCGGGCGTACGGGCGGTGGTGACGCACGAGGACATTCCGGGCGATATGGCGTACGGCAGGCGTATCGCCGACCGTCCCGTCTTCGCCTCCGAACTCGTACGCCACCACGGCGAGGCGATCGCGGCGGTCGCCGCGGACCACCCCGACACGGCCCGCCTCGCGGCGGCGGCGATCGCCGTCGAGTACGAGGTGCTCGACCCCGTCACCGACCCCGAGAAGGCATTCGCCGCCGAACCCCTGCACTCCGACGGCAATCTGATCCGCCACATCCCCCTCCGCTACGGCGACCCCGATGTGGCGGGCGAGGTGATCGTCGAGGGCCTCTACCGCATCGGCCGCCAGGACCCGGCCCCGATCGGCGCCGAGGCAGGCCTGGCCGTCCCGCGCCCCGACGGCGGCGTGGAGCTGTATGTCGCCTCCACCGACCCGCACACCGACCGTGATCTCGCGGCGGCGTGCTTCGGCCTGGAGCCGGACCGGGTGAAGGTCGTGGTCACGGGCGTCCCGGGCGCGACGGGCGACCGCGAGGACCCCGGCTTCCAACTCCCGCTCGGGCTGCTGGCGTTGAAGACCGGCTGCCCGGTCAAGCTGACGGCGACCCGCGAGGAGTCCTTCCTCGGCCACGCGCACCGCCATCCGACACTGCTGCGCTACCGCCACCACGCGGACGCCGAGGGCCACCTGGTCAAGGTCGAGGCCCAACTGCTGCTTGACGCGGGCGCGTATGCCGACGCGTCCTGCGAGTCGCTCGCGGCCGCGGTCGCGTTCGCCTGCGGTCCGTACGTCGTCCCGCACGCCTTCATCGAGGGCTGGGCGGTCCGTACGAACAACCCTCCCTCGGGCCATGTGCGCGGCGAGGGAGCGATGCAGGTGTGCGCGGCGTACGAAGCCCAAATGGACAAACTGGCCGCGAAACTGGGCGTCGACCCCACCGAACTGCGGCTGCGCAACGTGCTCGCGACCGGTGACATCCTCCCCACGGGCCAGACCGTCACCTGCCCCGCGCCCGTCGCGGAACTCCTCCGCTCGGTCCGGGACTTCCCGCTCCCCTCCCTCCCCAAGGACAGCCCGGAGAACGACTGGCTGCTCCCCGGCGGCCCGGAGGGCGCGGGCGAACCCGGCGCCATCCGCCGCGGAGTCGGCTATGCGCTGGGCATGGTCCACATGCTGGGGGCGGAAGGCGCCGACGAAGTCTCCACGGCAACGGTCAAGGTCCACGACGGTGTCGCGACGGTGATCTGCGCGGCCGTGGAGACTGGCCAGGGCTTCTCCACTCTCGCCCGCCAGATCGTCCAGGAGACGCTGGGCATCGAAGAGGTCCACGTGGCCTCGGTCGACACGGACCAGCCCCCGGCGGGTCCGGCGGCCCACGGCCGCCACACCTGGGTCTCGGGAGGCGCGGTCGAACGCGCCGCGAAGATGGTCCGTACGCAACTGCTCCAGCCCCTGGCCCACAAGTTCGGGATGTCGACGGAGCTGCTCCAGATCACCGACGGCAAGATCACGTCGTACGACGGCGTGCTGTCGACCACGGTGACGGAGGCGTTGGACGGCAAGGAGCTCTGGGCAACGGCCCAGTGCCGCCCCCACCCCACGGAGCCTCTCGACGAGTCGGGTCAGGGCGACGCCTTCGTGGGACTGGCCTTCTGCGCGATCCGCGCGGTTGTCGACGTGGACATCGAGTTGGGTTCGATCCGCGTGGTCGAAATGGCGGTGGCCCAGGACGTCGGCCGCGTCCTGAACCCGGCCCAGCTGACCGCCCGCATCGAGGCGGGCGTCACCCAGGGCGTGGGAACTGCCCTCACGGAAAACCTCCGCACGGCCCGCGGCCTGGTCCGCCACCCTGACCTGACGGGCTACGCGCTCCCGACGTCCTTGGATGCCCCGGACATTCGCATCGTCAAACTGGTCGAGGAACGCGACGTGGTGGCCCCCTTCGGAGCCAAGGCGGCGAGCGCGGCCCCGGTGGTCACGTCCCCGGCGGCGGTTGCGTCGGCGGTGCGGGCGGCAACGGGCCGCCCGGTCAACCGCCTCCCGATCAGGCCTCAGGCAGCGGTGGCCGTCCCCAACTCGTAACAAGAAGCCGCCCGGGTGCCGCGGCCTTGATTCGCACAACCATGCGATCAATCAGCAGGTCTCCTCTGTGCAAGGGCCCGGCGGCCGGCCGCCGGGCCGGGACAACAGGGGCGGGGGGCGTCGTCGCCCGGGAGCCTTCCGGCCTCTTGTGGTATTACCCGACCTCGGGCAAGAAGTGGACCTCCGCCGTGTTCAAGCCTCGCGTGCGTGTGGGCACCGGCTGGAGCATCTACAGCTCCGTGCGCGGCACCGGCGAGCACAGCGGTCGTACGCCGCGGCGGACTCGTACCCGTACGCCGCCTGGATGTAGTCGAGCATAAAGATCACAAAGGGCGGTCCCACTCGGGACCGCCCTTTGCCGTCTGGCAGCTCAGCGCCATTGGCTGCCGGAGGCCGTGACCGGAATCGAACCGGCGTAACTCGCTTTGCAGGCGAGTCCCTCAACCACTCGGGCACACGGCCGTGTGACTCCAATACGTCGAACGTAGGCGGGACCGGGGCGCCGCTCAAGGGTCCGGCTCGCGATGCAATGCGACTGCCATACGGCGTTCACGGTTCACGGTCGTACGACCAAGGAACCAGCGGGAGCCCGACCAGCGACAGGGCCCATCCGCGGCCATGCCCCTTACCCTGAGGCTCATGACCGCCCTCGAACCCCGTGACGCCGAGGTCACGCTGCCGACGGATGAGACAGACGCGGTGCCCGACGGCCAAGGCATCCTCGGCAAGGCGCATCGCGCGCTCAGTGTCGGCATCGTGTCCGTCGTCGTGCTGATCGCCTTCGAGGCGACCGCCGTCGGCACCGCGATGCCGGTTGCCGCACGGGAGTTGCACGGCATTGAGCTGTACGCATTCGCCTTCTCCGCGTACTTCACCACCAGCCTCTTCGCGATGGTGCTCTCCGGGCAGTGGGCCGACCGGGACGGGCCGATCCGGCCGCTCGCCACCGGGATATCGGCCTTCGGCGCGGGGCTGCTGATGTCCGGGACCGCGGGCACGATGTGGCTGTTCATCATCGGGCGGGCGGTACAGGGACTCGGTGGCGGGCTGGTGATCGTGGCGCTGTACGTGGTCGTCAGCCGCGCGTACTCGGAGCGGCTGCAGCCCGCGATCATGGCAGCGTTCGCCGCGAGCTGGGTGATCCCGTCGGTCGTGGGGCCGCTCGCGTCCGGCACGGTGACCGAACACCTCGGCTGGCGCTGGGTGTTCATCGGCATCCCGGCGCTGGTCGTCTTCCCGCCGGCGCTCGCGCTGCCGGCGATCCGGCGGATGGCGTCCGGGCCCGCGGATCCCGGCGGGCCGCCGCAGCCGTTCGACGGGCGCCGGATCCGGCTGGCGCTGGGCATCTCGCTGGGCGCGGGTCTGCTGCAGTACGCGGGCCAGGACCTGAACTGGTTCTCGCTGGTCCCCGCGGCGGCGGGCGCGGCACTGCTGGCGCCGGCCGTGCTCGGGCTGCTGCCGCGGGGGACGTACCGGGCGGTGCGGGGGCTGCCGTCCGTCGTACTGCTACGGGGCATCGCGGCCGGGTCCTTCATCGCGGCGGAGTCGTTCGTACCGCTGATGCTGGTCACCCAGCGCGGGCTGTCGCCGACGATGGCCGGGCTCTCGCTGGCGGTGGGCGGGGCGACGTGGGCGCTGGGCTCGTACGTACAGTCCCGGCCGCGGGTCGAGCCGTACCGGGAACGGCTGATGGCACTGGGGATGGTGCTGGTCGCGGCGGCGATCGCGACCGCGCCGAGCGTGCTGATCGCATGGGTACCGGTGTGGATCGTGGGGGTCGTGTGGGGCGTGGGCTGCTTCGGCATGGGAATGGTGATCGCGTCGACGAGCGTGCTGCTGCTGAAGCTGTCGGCAGCGGAGGAGGCGGGCGCGAATTCGGCGGCGCTGCAGATCTCGGACGGGCTGTCGAACGTGCTGCTGCTCGCCGCGGGCGGCGCGGCGTTCGCGGCGATGGGCGGGGGAGCGGTGGGGGCGGCACACGTCGCGTCGGGGGCGTCGGGCTCGCACCCGGGGGCGTTCGCGGTGGTGTTTCTGCCGATGGCGGGGGTGGCGCTGGTGGGGGCGTGGGTGGGGACGAGGCTGCGGACGCGGTGAGGTTCGGGCGGGGTGTTCTCCCCGGCCCCGCCCTTCCCGAAACCGGGGGCAAGCTCCCGCGAACACAGCTACGCCCGGGACCCGCGACCTGTGAGGCGGGTCTCAACGAGGCCCGTCTCGTGTCGTCTGCCCCGGGGTGAGACAGTCCCACCGGTAGGGTGGCCCGGTTGTCGTACCGACCGACGTGTACCCGAGCCCGTGAACCGGAGACCGTGACTACTACCGCCTCCCACCACCTCTCACCCGCCTTCCCCGGGCGTGCCCCCTGGGGTACCGCCAACAAGCTGCGTGCCTGGCAGGAAGGCGCCATGGAGCGGTATCTCCAGGAGCAGCCACGCGACTTCCTCGCCGTCGCCACCCCCGGCGCCGGCAAGACCACTTTCGCGCTCACCCTCGCCTCCTGGCTGCTGCACCATCACGTCGTCCAGCAGGTCACCGTCGTCGCTCCCACTGAGCACCTCAAGAAGCAGTGGGCCGCCGCGGCCGCGCGGATAGGGATCAAGCTCGATCCGGAGTACAGCGCCGGGCCGCTGAGCAAGGAGTACCAGGGTGTCGCCGTCACCTACGCGGGCGTCGGCGTACGGCCCATGCTGCACCGCAATCGCTGCGAGCAGCGCAAGACTCTCGTCATCCTCGACGAGATCCACCACGCCGGTGACTCCAAGTCCTGGGGCGAGGCCTGCCTCGAGGCCTTCGACCCGGCGACCCGCCGCCTCGCGCTCACCGGTACGCCCTTCAGGTCCGACACCAACCCGATCCCCTTCGTCCAGTACGAAGAGGGCAACGACGGGATCCGGCGGTCCGCCGCCGACTACACGTACGGATACGGGAATGCGCTGGGCGACGGGGTCGTCCGCCCGGTGATCTTCCTCAGCTACAGCGGCAACATGCGCTGGCGCACCAAGGCAGGCGACGAGATCGCCGCCCGCCTCGGCGAGCCGATGACCAAGGACGCCATCTCGCAGGCCTGGCGGACCGCGCTCGACCCGCGGGGCGACTGGATGCCGAACGTGCTGCGCGCCGCCGACAAGCGGCTGACCGAGGTCAGGAAGGGCATCCCGGACGCCGGCGGGCTCGTCATCGCGTCCGACCAGGACTCCGCCCGTGCGTACGCCAAGCTCATCCGCGAGATCACCGGCACCAGGGCGACCATCGTGCTCTCCGACGAGACCGCGGCCTCCAAGCGGATCGAGGAGTTCAGCGAGAACGAGGACCGTTGGATGGTCGCGGTCCGCATGGTGTCCGAGGGCGTCGACGTGCCGCGCCTCGCCGTCGGTGTGTACGCCACGACCATCTCGACGCCGCTCTTCTTCGCGCAGGCTGTGGGCCGTTTCGTGCGGTCCCGGCGCCGCGGTGAGACCGCGTCCGTCTTCCTGCCCACCATCCCCAACCTCCTCGGCTTCGCAAGCGAGATGGAGGTCGAGCGCGACCACGTACTCGACAAGCCGAAGAAGGACGGGGAGGAAGACCCGTACGCCGAGTCCGAGAAGGAGCTCGCGGAGGCGGAGAAGCAGCAGGACGAGGACACGGGCGAGCAGGACATGCTGCCCTTCGAAGCCCTCGAGTCCGACGCGGTCTTCGACCGGGTGCTGTACGACGGCGCCGAGTTCGGCATGCAGGCGCACCCCGGCAGCGAGGAGGAGCAGGATTACCTCGGCATCCCCGGGCTCCTCGAACCCGACCAGGTGCAGCTGCTCCTGCAGAAGCGGCAGGCACGGCAGATCGCGCACAGCCGCAAGAAGCCGGACGACGAGGCGGACCTGCTGGAGCTGCCCGCCGAGCGGCGGCCCGTCCTCTCCCACAAGGAGCTGCTGGAGCTGCGCAAGCAGCTGAACACGATGGTGGGGGCGTACGTCCACCAGAGCGGCAAGCCGCACGGGGTCATTCACACCGAACTGCGGCGGGTGTGCGGCGGGCCGCCGAGCGCGGAGGCGACGGCCGGGCAGATCCGGGAGCGGATCAAGAAGGTCCAGGAGTGGGCGACCCGGATGCGGTGAGCTGCACGGGGTTTGAACGGGGTTTGAGTGGGGTGTCGAGCGGGCCCGGGTGCGACTGTGCGCCCGGGCCCGCTCGTACCGAGGACCGACCCCATGGACACCCATCGCGCGATTTACGGCGGTAATGGGTAATTAAGGCACTTTCTGTCATCTATAGCCCCTTGCTGTCCGAACTCAAGTCCCTGCCGCGCCCGGATTCTGGACGAGGTCTTCCGCTGAGCGAACCAGGTCGCTACTGTCCCCGCATTGCACACGCCCCGTGGCAGCGCCGCCGCGGAGCGCAGCCGGTGCGCCATGGCCTGCCGGTGGCCTCTGGGTGCGTCGCCAACGGGACCGGTGTCGCAACTCTCGTGAGAGGACCGCCGTCACTCACTCCGAAGGAGAGGGCGTCGTGACCGCGGAGACCTCCCAGACGCTCGACCGGGGACTACGTGTCCTCAAGCTGCTCGCCGAAACCGACCACGGGCTGACCGTCACCGAGTTGTCCAACAAACTCGGCGTCAACCGCACCGTCGTCTACCGTCTGCTCGCCACCCTGGAGCAGCACGCCCTCGTCCGCCGCGACCTCGGCGGACGCGCCAGGGTGGGCCTTGGCGTACTCCGTCTCGGCCGCCAGGTGCACCCGCTGGTGCGGGAGGCCGCGTTGCCGGCGTTGCGCTCGCTCGCGGAGGACATAGGGGCTACGGCCCATCTCACCCTGGTCGACGGCGCGGAGGCCCTCGCGGTCGCGGTCGTCGAGCCGACCTGGACGGACTACCACGTCGCGTACCGGGCGGGCTTCAGGCACCCGCTGGACCGGGGCGCGGCGGGCAAGGCGATCCTCTCGGCCCGCCAGGGCAAGTCGAACGCGCCCGGGTACACGCTCACCCACGGCGAACTCGAGGCGGGCGCGAGCGGCGCGGCCGCGGCGCTGGTCGGGGTGACGGGGATAGAGGGCAGCGTGGGCGTGGTGATGCTCGCGGACTCGGTCCCGGAGAGGGTGGGGCCACGGGTGGTCGACGCGGCCCGCGAGGTGGCGGACGCGCTGCGCTGACGCGGGGCCGGCGGGGGCGCTGTCTGTCCGGGCGCGGGGGTCGGGGTGCGGGGTGCCCGGTGCCCCCGTGGGGCGGGCACCCGCGCCCGATAGATTGACACCGTGCTCTCCAGTCTCACGCGCCCCCGCGCCATCGCCCTCTGCGCCCTCCCCGTCGTCGCGCTCTTCGCCGTCGCCGGGCTCGCGCCGCTGCCGTACGCCGTGGCGCAGCCCGGCACCACCGCGAACGTCCTGGGCGACGACAACGGCACACCCATCATCACCATCACTGGCGCGCCCACCCGTACGACCAAGGGTGAGCTGCTGATGACGACCATCGTCGCGACCGGGCCGTCCGCCGACGTCGACCTCGGTGAAGTGGCCGACGCGTGGTTCAGGGCCGACCGCGCGGTCCTCCCGCGCGACTCCGTCTATCCGGCCGGCAAGTCCGACAAGGAAGTCGTCGAGCGCAACCTCAAGGACATGCAGGAGTCGCAGAACTTCGCCACCCGCGCCGCGCTCGGCTACCTCGGCATGGACCCGGCGAAGGTGAAGGTCACCCTCCACCTCGCCGACGTCGGCGGGCCCAGCGCCGGGCTGCTCTTCGCGCTCGGCATCGTCGACAAGCTCGACGGGGACGGGGCGGGCGGGGACCTCACCGGTGGCCGCAGTGTCGCCGGTACGGGAACGATCAGCGCCGACGGCAAGGTCGGCGCGGTCGGCGGAGTGGCCCTGAAGACTCAGGCCGCGAAGCGGGATGGCGCGAGTGTTTTCCTCGTGCCCAAGGACGAGTGCTCCGACGCGCAGGCCGAACTCCCCGCCGGGTTGCGGCTGATCCCGGTCACGGCCCTGAAGGACGCGGTGGAGTCCCTTCGGGCCCTCGAGAAGGGCGGAAAGGTCCCGAGCTGCTGACAGAACCCGCTGCCGGCATGTCCGTGCCGGGACCGGGCTCCTCGTCGGTCGTCTCCGTGCGGGCGGCTGCTGCACCAGGCGTAGGCCCAACTGGACGAGCGTCCAGTCCAGTTGCGTACGGAGGTCCTTCCGCCGCCGGCGGTACCCGGCGGCCTCGGCGCGCGGCGCTTATGCGAGTAGGCCCTGTCCGGGCGATCTTGTCGGGCCCGCGACGACAGCTACGGCACCTCGCTGTGTTGTCGAAAGTCGCCCAAGTACGTCCAGTACGAGGG
>NZ_JBSFMS010000129.1:0-20486 GCF_053599675.1 Streptomyces sp. NPDC000880
GCGGCGTGTGTCCTGGTCTTGGTCCTCGGCCTTCGGCGGAGTGAAGTGCTCGGCCTGCGCTGGCAGGACATCGACTTCGAGCGCCAGCAGTTCACCAACAAGAGTCCGTCCCCGGCGGCCGACTGCGTTTCCGTAGCGCCTAGGAAGAGATGGCCAGCATGACCGTGCAGACCGAACGGCCGCCCTCCGGCCCGACGGAGGTACTCACGACCCCCAAGGGTTCGGGCCGGCCCCCGGCGCGCGGCAGGGCGGCCGCACTCGCGCCCTATCTTCTGCTGCTGCCCCCGGTGGCCGTCACCGCGCTGTTCCTCGGCTGGCCGATGGTGAAGAACGGGCTGCTGTCGTTCCAGAACCTGAATATGAGGCAGCTGATCCAGCACCTCGAAGAGTGGAACGGCGTCGACAACTACAAGGAAATCCTGGGCAGTCCGGACTTCTGGCGGGTCACGGGCCGCTCGGTCGCCTTCACCGGCGCCAATGTCTTACTGATCATGCTGCTCGGCACCCTGGTCGGTCTGCTGCTCGCCCGCCTCGGCCGGCGGATGCGGGTCACCCTGCTGATCGGCCTGGTTCTCGCCTGGGCCATGCCCGTCATCGCCGCGACCACCGTCTACCAGTGGCTCTTCGCCTCGCGGTTCGGAGTCGTCAACTGGATGCTCGACAAGGTCGGTTTCCACGCCATGGCGGAGTACAACTGGACCGGCAGCCAGTTCTCCACCTTCTTCGTGATCACGGTCCTTATCGTCTGGCAGTCGATCCCGTTCGTCGCGATCAATCTGTACGCCGCGACGACGACCATCCCCAAGGAACTCTACGAAGCCGCCTCGCTGGACGGCGCCGGTGCCGTCAAGAGCTTCACCTCGGTGACCCTGCCGTACCTCAGGCCGTTCCTCTTCGCGACCACGTTCCTCGAGGTCATCTGGGTCTTCAAGGCCTTCCCCCAGGTCTTCGCGATCAACGAGGGCGGTCCGGACCGTCTCACCGAGATTCTGCCCGTGTACGCCTTCGTGGAAGGTGTCGGCAACCAGCACTACGGCATGGGTGCGGCCATCTCGGTGCTCACCATCCTCATCCTGCTCAGCCTGACCTCGTACTACCTCCGGATCGTTCTCAAGCAAGGGGAGGACGAGCTGTGAAGCGCTCACTGCTCGGCCGTATCTGGCCCAACGCGACGGCCGTCGTACTCGTCATCGGCTTTGTCTTCCCCGTGTACTGGATGTTCGCGACGGCCCTCAAGCCGACCCCGGACATCGTCGCCGAGGACCCGGTCTGGTTCCCAGTGAACCTCACCTTCGAGCACTTCAAGACGGCGGTGGAGGCCGAGAACTTCTGGACGCTCGTCGGCAACTCCCTCACCGTCACCATCCTCGCGGTGGTGTTCTCCCTGGCGCTGGCGCTGGCGGGAGCATTCGCGCTCGCCCGGATGCGATTCAGGGGCCGCCGCGGCTTCATCGTGGGCTTCATGATCGCCCAGATGGCGCCCTGGGAGGTCATGGTCATCGCGATCTACATCGTCGTCCGGGACGCGGACATGCTGAACAGGCTGATACCGCTGACCCTCTTCTACATGGTCATGGTGCTGCCCTTCACCCTCCTGACGCTGCGCGGCTTCGTCGCCGCGGTGCCCAGGGAGCTGGAGGAGTCGGCCATGGTCGACGGCTGCACCCGACGTGAGGCGTTCATGAAGGTGATTCTGCCGCTGCTCGCGCCGGGTCTGATGTCGACCTCGCTCTTCGGCTTCATTACCGCGTGGAACGAGTTCCCCATGGTGCTCATTCTCAACAAGAACGCGGAGGCCCAGACGCTGCCGCTGTGGCTCTCCCGGTTCCAGACCCAGTTCGGCGACGACTGGGGCGCCACCATGGCCGCCTCCACACTGTTCGCGATCCCGATTCTCGTCCTCTTCGTCTTCCTGCAGCGCAGGGCGGTCAGTGGTCTGACCGACGGCGCAGTGAAGGGATAGCACCGCCCATGACGATGCTCGTACGCAGCACAGACACCCTGACCCGCGACGCCCTCGCCGTCCTCCAGCCGGGTTTCGTCGGCACCACCGCGCCCGAGTGGCTGCTGCGCCGGATAGGCGAAGGACTTTCCGCCGTCGGCCTGTTCGGCCGCAATGTCGTCTCGCCCGGCCAACTGGCCGTGCTCACCGCGCAGTTGCGGGCCGAACGGGACGATGTGCTTGTCGCGATCGATGAGGAGGGCGGGGACGTCACGCGACTTGAGGTGCGTAACGGTTCTTCCTTCCCCGGGAACTACGCGCTCGGCACGGTGGACGATACGGACCTCACCCGGGCCGTCGCCCGTGAACTGGGCCGCCGGCTCGCCGCATGCGGGGTCGACCTCAACTGGGCGCCCTCGGCGGATATCAACTCCAATCCAGACAACCCGGTCATCGGCGTGCGGTCGTTCGGCGCCGACACCACGCTCGCCTCCCGGCACACCGTCGCGTACATCGAAGGACTTCAGGCCGCCGGAGTCGCCGCCTGCACCAAACACTTCCCCGGGCACGGCGACACCAATGTGGACTCGCATCACGCGCTGCCCCGGATCAGTGTGGATCTCGACACTCTGCACGCCCGTGAGCTGGCGCCTTTCCGCGCGGCGATCGCGGCGGGTTCCAAAGCGGTGATGAGCGCGCACATTCTGCTTCCCGCGCTCGACCCGAAGCACCCGGCGACGCTGAGCCCGCAGATCCTCACCGGTCTGCTGCGCGAGGAGTTGGGCTACCAGGGCCTGATCGTCACCGACGGCATGGAGATGCAGGCCATCTCGGTGGCGTACGGCATCGAGCGTGGCTCCGTCCTCGCGATCGCCGCGGGAGCCGACGCCATTTGCGTCGGCGGCGGCCTGGCCGACGAGGAGACCGTACTGCGACTGCGCGACGCGCTGGTCACGGCGGTACGGGATGGCGAACTGCCCGAGGAGCGGCTGGCCGACGCGGCGGCGCGGGTACGCGCACTCGCCGACTGGACGCGGCGGGCCAGGGCGGCTGCAGCGGAGCCGGGGGCGGCATCGGAAGTGGGGATCCCCCAGGTGATGCCGAGGGGAGGGATCGCGCCCGGCAGCGACATCGGGCTGGTCGCGGCGCGCCGGGCGGTACGGGTGACGGTGGGACAGCTGCTTTACGAGCCGGTGGCGGTCGCCCCCTATGTCGCCGCCTTCAGCCCGGTCGCGAACATCGCGGTGGGGGACGAGACCCCGTGGGGGGTGGCGGCGGAGCTGGGGGCGATGCTGCCCGGCACCGAAACCGGCACATACGACAGCGCGACCGAGACCTCCGCATTGGTCGGAAATGTGCTGGCTGCTGCGGCGGACCGTAGGATCATCGCTGTAGTACGCGACGTTCACCGCCACCCCTGGATGGCGGATGCCCTGGACGCCCTGATCGCTGCCCGGCCCGACACGGTCGTGGTCGAGATGGGGGTGGACCGGGCGGAGCCGAGGGGTGCCCTGCACATCGCGACCCATGGCGCCGCTCGCGTCTGCGGACGGGCCGCCGCGGAGGTCATCACCGGCAAGGGCGCCGGGGTCTGACCGACGCGGACCGTGCACGAGGAATGCCACATGGAGGCACCCCGCATGTCCGAACAGCCGGGCCTGTCCGAACAGCCGGGCCGGATCATGGCCGGTGAGATGGCAGAGCAGCCCGCGGTGCTGCGGCACATCCTTCAGGAGGGCGCGCCGAGGATCCGCGAGGTGGCGACGGCGATCGCGGCGCGGAGCCCGCGGTTCGTGCTGTTGACCGCGCGCGGCACGTCCGACAACGCCGCGCTGTACGCGAAGTACCTGCTGGAGATCCAGCTGGGTCTGCCGTGCGGGCTGACCTCCATGTCCACGATGACGGCGTACGGCGCGCGGCCGGACCTGACCGACGTCCTGGTCATCACGGTCAGCCAGTCCGGCGGTTCGCCGGACCTGGTGGTCTCGACGAAGGCGGCGCGCGAGGCGGGCGCGATCACGCTGGCGGTCACGAACAACCCGGACTCCCCGCTGGCGGCGGTCTCCGAATTCCACATCGACATCCTGGCAGGGCCGGAGAAGGCGCTCCCGGCGACGAAGACGTACACCGCATCGCTGCTGGCGCTCTACCTCTTCGTGGAAGGGCTGCGAGGCGGCGACGGCGCGGCGGCGAAGGCGCTGCCGGACCTGGCGTCGCAGGTCCTGTCCCGCCAGGACGAGGTACGGCAGCTGGCGTCCCGCTACCGCTTCGCCGAGCGGATGGTCATCACGTCACGGGGTTACGGCTACCCCACGGCGAAGGAGGCGGCGCTGAAGCTGATGGAGACGAGCTACATCCCGGCGCTCTCGTACTCCGGCGCGGACCTGCTGCACGGTCCGCTGGCGATGGTGGACAACGTCTCCCCGGTCATCGCGGTGGTCCCGGACGGCAAGGGCGGCGAGGTCCTCCAGCCGGTCCTCGACCGCCTCCGCGGCCGCGGCGCGGACCTGGTGGTGGTGGGCCCGTCCCCCCAGGTCGAGGCGGCCTCGGCGGGCTTCGTACTCCCGACGTACGGCGTCCCGGAGAATCTCCAGCCGATCCTGGAGATTCTCCCGCTGCAACTCCTGGCGTACGAGGTGACCATCGCCCGCGGCCAGGACCCGGACGCGCCGAGGGCACTGGCAAAGGTCACGGAGACGCACTGAGCGGGGCGGGGCCACGGGGGCACAGGAGGCCGGGGCTAAGCCGCAGATAAAAGTAGCCGCAAACACCCGCGGGCCGCGGCGCCTGACGGGACCCTCAACCCGTCCGGCACCGCAGCCCGGAGTTGCTCCGGCCGGCAGGTGTGCGGTCCCGCGTGGCCGTATCGGAGGTCTCGGCGCAGTCAGGGCAGAGAGCGCCGGGTACCTCGTTCCACCCTCCTGTGCGGGAGGATGGAGGCTTTAACACAATCATTGTGGACTAGACCATTCTCCGCTGTCCATCCATCTGCAGAGCTTACTTCTCGGCCCATCCTTCAACACGGCCGGGCAACTCACCCGGTTCACCCCACAGGTACGCTCGCAGATGTGCCCTCCATGAACGACCTCGTACGCCAGCACACAGCCCTCAGCGAATCCGACCTCGAGTGGCTGCATCTGCTGGTCTCGGAGTGGCAGCTGCTCTCGGACCTCTCCTTCGCCGACCTCGTCCTGTGGGTACCCACCCGCGACGGCACCCGCTACGTCTCCGTTGCCCAGATGCGCCCCAATACCGGCCCCACGTCCTACCAGGACGACATGGTCGGCCATCTCGTTCCCCGTGGCCGGCGCCCGCTGCTCGACGCCGCGCTCGACGAGGGGCGGATCGTGCGCGAGGGCGACCCGGAGTGGCGCGAGGAGGTTCCGGTACGGGTCGAGTCCATCCCCGTACGCCGTGAGGGCCGCGTCCTCGGCGTCATCGCCCGGAACACCAACCTCCTTACTGTCCGTACGCCCAGCCGGCTGGAGCTCACCTACCTCCAGAGCGCCTCCGACCTCGCCCAGATGATCGCCGCCGGCTCCTTCCCCTTCCCCGGGCAACAAGTCGACATGGACGCTTCCCCGCGCGTCGGCGACGGGCTGATCCGGCTGGATGCGGACGGCGTCGTGCAGTACGCCAGCCCCAACGGCCTCTCCGCGTACCACCGCCTCGGCCTCGCCTCCGACCTCGTCGGACACCACCTCGGCCAGATCACCGCCGAACTGGCCCCGTCCCGCGGCCCCGTCGACGAGGCCCTGGTCAAGCTGGCCAGCGGCTACGCGCCCCGTGAGACCGAGATCGAGGGCAACGGCGGCGTCATCCAGCTGCGCGCCATCCCGCTCAAGCCCAAGGGCACCCGGATCGGTTCCCTCGTGCTCTGCCGCGACGTTACCGAACTCCGCCGTCGCGAGCGCGAATTGATCACCAAGGACGCGACCATCCGGGAGATCCACCACCGGGTGAAGAACAATCTCCAGACGGTCGCGGCCCTGTTGCGGCTGCAGTCCCGCCGGATGGATTCCGTACGCGGCCGCGAGGCGCTCAACGAGGCGGTGCGGCGCGTCGGTTCGATCGCGATCGTCCACGAGACCCTCTCCCAGAACCTGGACGAGCGCGTCGAGTTCGACGAGATCGCCGACCGGGTCATCGCGATGGTCGCCGAGATCTCCCCCGGCAAGGTCGAGTGCCGCCGTACGGGCCGCTTCGGCATCCTCGACGCCGAGGTGGCCACCCCGCTCGCGATGGTCCTCACCGAGGTGCTGCAGAACGCCCTGGAGCACGCCTTCGCGCAGGGGGAGCACGGCTCGGTCGAGGTCGCGGCCGTACGAGGCGATCAGCACACGGACAGCCGGCTCCTGATCACCGTCCAGGACGACGGTTGCGGACTACCCGAGGGCTTCGACCCCCAGCAGACCGGCAATCTTGGTCTGCAGATCGTACGGACCCTGGTGGAGGGGGAGTTGGGCGGAACGTTCGACATGGTCCCCGCCCCCGGGAGGGGAACCAGGGTCGTGCTCGACGTACCCGTACAGGCGCAGAAGCAGTAGTCGCAGCAGCCGGAAAACAGCAGCGAGCCCCGGACCGTATGTACACGGTCCGGGGCTCAGAGCTTTGTGCGCTTCGGGGTACTGCGCGCTGCGGCTCGGGAGGCGGTGAGTGCGTACTCTCTGTACGCGCCGCCAAGCTCAGGCTCGTAGCAGGGGCGGGCTTCAGGCGCTGGCGTTACGCGCCCGGTTGCGAGCGGCACGACGCTTCATTGCGCGGCGCTCGTCCTCGCTGAGGCCACCCCAGACGCCGGAGTCCTGGCCGGACTCGAGCGCCCACTGCAGGCACTGCTCCATGACGGGGCAGCGACGGCAGACGGCCTTGGCTTCCTCGATCTGCAGCAGCGCAGGACCAGTGTTGCCGATGGGGAAGAAGAGCTCGGGGTCTTCCTCGCGGCAAACGGCGTTGTGACGCCAGTCCATGGCTGCTACCTCTCCTTGGTATTACATGCGGGTTGCTTGTGAATGTGAACGCTTTCACGAATCCCCCCGCAAGGGAAGGGCCGACCGCCGCACTGGCGTGGTCCTGAGGTTTGAGGAGGGGTTCTGGCTATCTGTGGGGCCGATGTCGCGGGCCGTCCCGATCGCCATGTAGAGATTCGCAAACCTCGGCGGCGGATACAACCCCTTCCGGAAACTTTTTTTTGATTCCTCGGTGTCGGCTAGGTCACACCCGTACTTCTATGGGGTGGAGCCCAGTCCATACGTTCGAGATAAAGGACTTTCGACCCTTCCGCTCACACAATCACACGCAGTGCACGGCGTACGCCTGTGAACGTCACGCTCGTACGGAGTCCCAGGTGGTCACCGTCCATCTGAAACGGGAGTGGAACCTTCGAATTCAAGGTGAAGTCTGTGAGGTCATGGAGAGTGACCGCGTGCTTGCCGTGCGGGCCGCGCTCGGGGGTGGAAGTGAGCAGCTGGGTTGCGTAACGGGCCACGGCGGGGGTCGACATCTTGGACAGTGCGACGACGTCCAGGGCGGTGTCGAAGGAGGCTGCCGGGGACGCGTACACCGGGCGACTGCCCAGGTAGGTCCAGGGGGAGGTGTTGCAGATTATGGACAGGACAAGGTCGGTGACCGGGTCGTGGCCGGGGCGCTCCAGGGTGATCGGGCCGTGCCGGCGGTGCGGCTCGTCCAGGAACTGGCGTACCACCTGGCGCACATAAAGGGCGTGCGTGGACCGCTTGCCGCGCTCCCGCTGCTGTTCGACCCGGCCTATGACGCTCGCGTCGAAGCCGAGTCCGGCGCAGAAGGTGAACCAGCGGGAGGGGACTGCCTCGTCCTCGGTTCCCGGGGTGCCGGCCGCGAGACCGAGGCCGACCGTCCGCTCGGTCCGGTCGCGCAGTGCGTCCAGGATGGCGCCGGTCGCCTCGACGGCGTCGTTCGGAAGGCCGAGCGCGCGGGCGAAGACGTTCGTCGAGCCGCCGGGGACGACGGCGAGGCGGGGGAGGCGGTCGGGGTCGGGGCCGTGGTGGAGCAGACCGTTGACGACCTCGTTCACTGTGCCGTCGCCGCCGAGGGCGACAACGAGATCCATGTCGTCGGACTCCGCGGCCCGGCGGCCGACGTCGCGGGCGTGCCCGCGGTACTCCGTTGTCACGACCTCCAGCTTCATCTCGCTGGCGAGGGCGTGGATGAGTACGTCGCGGGTGCGGGCACTGGTGGTGGTTGCTGCCGGATTGACCACGAGAAGTGCGCGCATGCGCAGCAGCGTACCCAGTGGGGTTTGCCTGGCCCAGCCCAGGGCTTCGCACGACAGCTACCCTGCTGGGATGAGCACTGACCAGCCCCCCCGCCCTGCCCGCCTGACCGCCGCGGCCGTGGTGTCCGGCCTGGAAGGCCTGGCGCTGGTCGCGTGCGGCGTCTACATGCTCGTGATGGGCCTGCTCGGTCGGCCGGACAGTCCGTCGCAGGCGGAGACGGGCGGAGTGACGCTGATCGCACTCGGAGCGCTCCCGCTGACCGCGGCGCGGGGCCTGCTGCGACGCCGCAGCTGGAGCCGCGGCCCGGCGATCATCACGCACCTGATGGCTCTGATCCCGGCCTGGACGCTGCTGCGCGCGTCGGGAGCGCTGATCCCGCTGGGCATCGCACTGGTGGTGGTCGCGGTGACGGGCCTGGTACTCCTGGTGAACCCGACGACGACCGAGGCCCTGGGCATCCGCGGCCCGGCGCGCGACGCGTAGCCGCTCCCGCCGGGCGGTACGCCCCCCGGCGGGGACGGCCGCCCGCATCCCCGCGGGCCGGTTACTCCTCGTCCCCCGCGGGCCGGTTACTCCTCGACCAGGAGCTTCTCGCGGAGCTGTGCCAGCGTGCGGGCCAGCAAGCGGGAGACGTGCATCTGGGAGATGCCCACCTCCTGCGCGATCTGCGACTGCGTCATGTTGCCGAAGAATCTCAGCAGCAGGATCCGCTTCTCGCGCGGTGGCAGGTCCTCCAGCAGCGGCTTCAGCGACTCGCGGTATTCGACGCCCTCCAGGGCCTCGTCCTCCGCGCCCAGTGTGTCCGCCACCGCCGGTGACTCGTCGTCCGTATCGGGAACGTCCAGGGACAGCGTGGAGTACGCGTTCGCGGACTCCAGGCCCTCCAGGACCTCCTCCTCCGAGATACCCAGGCGTTCCGCCAACTCGTGGACCGTCGGGGAGCGGCCGTGCTGCTGGGACAGCTCCGCCGTCGCCGTGGTCAGCGCGAGCCGTAGTTCCTGGAGGCGGCGCGGGACTCGGACCGCCCAGCCCTTGTCGCGGAAGTGGCGCTTGATCTCGCCGACCACCGTCGGCGTCGCGTACGTCGAGAACTCGACGCCCCGATCCGGATCGAACCGGTCGACCGACTTGATCAGGCCGATCGTCGCGACCTGTGTCAGGTCGTCCAGCGGCTCGCCGCGGTTGCGGAAACGCCGCGCCAGATGCTCGACCAGGGGCAGATGCATTCGCACCAGCTGGTTGCGCATCTCCGCCCGCTGCGACGAGCCGTCGGGCAGCTTGCGCAGCTCGATGAACATCGCCCGCGCCCCGCTGCGGTCATGTGGATCGTGTTGCTGCTGCTCGTGCACGTGCTCGCTCATACGGTCCGCCCTCCCCCAGAGCTTCGCCTGGGAGGTACCCACAACCTGCGCCTGTTCCGCCGCGGCCGTCCGGCCGTCAAGTCCGTCCACCGGATGCGGCCGCGCCTGCTGTTCCGGGATGCCCGTCACCGCGGGTGGCTCGTTCTGCACCGGACCGTCCCCGTTCCTCACGCCGGCCCGGGTCCCGCGCCGCGCTGTTTGTACAGGCTGATGGAGACCGTACGGTCATCGGCGACCGACGAGTCGACCTTGCCGGCCAGTGCCGAGAGCACCGTCCAGGCGAAGGTGTCGCGCTCCGGCGCCCGGCCGTCTGTCGTCGGCGCCGAGACCGTGACCTCGAGTGAGTCGTCGACGAGTCGGAACACGCAGCTGAGAACGGAACCGGGGACGGCCTGTTGCAGCAGGATCGCGCACGCCTCGTCGACCGCGATCCGCAGATCCTCGATCTCGTCGAGGGTGAAGTCCAAGCGCGCTGCGAGGCCGGCCGTGGCCGTACGCAGCACGGACAGGTAGGCACCGGCAGCGGGCAGCCGGACTTCCACGAAGTCCTGAGTCCCGGGCTCGCCTGCGATCTGGGACACCCTCACCTCCAAGGTGGCACAAGCTCTTTCGGGGCTACGGGAGGGGAGATCCCGAAGCCGTCACTACGTAGTCAGTCCGTCTGTACGTAGCCGGTACTGGCCCGGCGACGCTATCGCGATCCATGGTGCCCTGTCGCAGGGACCCCCGGTCGGTGACTGTCACTCATGGTAAGCATACGACCACACACAGTGGCTAGGGGTCTGCGACGCCCAATTACGAGGAACCGGCGGAGGGTTGACGTACCCACGAGTCAGACGATCGAACCGTCGACAAAGCACCAGCGCCACCTCTCACCCGGCTCAAAGCTGCGCATCACCGGGTGCCCGGTCTGCATGAAGTGCGCGTTGGCGTGCCGCAGGGGGGAGGAGTCGCAGCAGCCGACGAGGCCGCAGATCAGGCAGAGTCGCAGCTGTACGGGGTGGCTGCCGACCGCCAGACACTCCGGGCAGGTCTCGCTCAGCGGGACCGGCTCGGGGTGGGGCAGTTCTGCTACATGCGGGCACTCGCTCATGATTGCCAGATTACGACGCAGGTGACGTACGTGACGCTGGTGACGTACGTACTGACGGACGTGAAGGACGCCGAGATGGACGCATTGCCACTGGTCGCGCTGATCGCGGCGAGCGCCGCGATCGCCGGGGCAGCCCGCAGGACACCCGTGCCGGCGCCGCTGCTGCTGGTGACCATGGGGCTCATCGGCGCGTATGTGCCAGGGGTGCCGGACTACACGCTCGACCCGCACATCGTGCTGCCGCTGGTGCTGCCGCCGCTGCTGCACAAGGCCGCGGTCGACAGCTCGTACCTCGATCTGCGGGCGAATCTGCGGCCCGTCGCACTGCTTTCGGTCGGCTATACCCTCTTCGCGACCGTCGCTGTGGGTTACCTCGCCTATCTGCTGGTGCCGGATCTGCCGCTGACCGCCGCGCTGGTGCTGGGCGCGGTCGTCGCGCCACCGGACGCGGTCGCCGCGACCGCGATCGCCCGGCGGATGGGGCTGCCGAACCGGATCACGACGATCCTGCAGGGCGAGTCCCTCGTGAACGACGCGACTGCGATCACCGCGTACAAGGTGGCGCTGGCCGCGGCGGTCGGCGAGGGCGCGAGCTGGGTCGGCGGTATCGGGGAGTTCGCGCTGGCGGCGCTCGGCGGGGTCGGCGTCGGCCTGGTGCTGATGGTGCCGATCCACTGGCTGCGTACGCATCTGAAGGAAGCACTCCTGCAGAACACCCTCTCGCTGCTGATTCCCTTCATCGCCTACGCGGCAGCCGAGCATGTCGGGGCGTCCGGTGTGCTCGCCGTGGTCGTCGTCGCGCTCTATCTGGGGCACCGCTCCTGGCAGGTCGACTTCGCGACCCGGCTGCAGGAGGACGCAGTCTGGAGGATGGTCGCGTTCATCCTGGAGTCGTCGGTCTTCGCGCTGATCGGGCTGCAGCTGCCGTACGTGGTGGAGGACCTCGGCGGCTACGGGGTGGGCGAGGCGCTCTGGTACGCGGTCGGGGTCTTCGTCGCCGTGGTGGTGGTGCGGTTCATCTGGGTCTTCCCGGCCACCTTCCTGCCGCGCGTTTTTTCGCCGCGGGTCAGGAATCGCGAGCCGGACACCACCTGGACCGCGCCGTTGATCGTGGGCTGGGCCGGGATGCGCGGGGTCGTCTCGCTGGCGATCGCCTTCTCGATCCCGCTGACCACGGCGGACGGCGAGCCGTTCCCGGCAAGGAACCTGGTGCTGTTCCTGACCTTCACGACGGTGATCGGGACGCTGGTGATCCAGGGGCTCACGCTGCCGGCGCTGATCCGGGCGCTGAAGGTCCCGGGGCGCGACGCGCAAGCCGAGACGCTCGCCGAGGCGCAGGCGCAGAGCCAGGCATCGCGGGCGGCGGAGCGGCGGCTGGACGAGCTGCTGGCGGACGAGGGCAATGTGCTGCCGCAGCCGTTGGCGGACCGGCTGCGGACGGTGCTCGAGCGGCGGCGGAACGCTGTGTGGGAGCGGCTCGGAGCGGTGAACCCGGTGACCGGGGAGTCGGCGGACGACACTTACCGGCGGCTGGCGCGGGAGATGATCGAGGCCGAGCGCGAGGTCTTCGTACAGCTGCGGGACCAGCGGCGGATCGACGACGAGATGATGCGTACGCTGCTGCGCCGTCTCGATCTGGAGGAGGCGGCCGCCTACCGGGAGGAGCCCTGACCGGTGATGACGGCGGCGACGGCGGTGCCGGGCGGGAAGGCGCCGTCGGCGGCGAGGGTGGTCAGGCCGAAGAGCATCTTGGCGACGTAGACACGCTCGACGGGAAGCTGGTGGCGGGCCTCGAAGTCGTCGGCGAAGGCGTCGAGTCCGGGGGCGGTACGGGCGTATCCGCCGAAGTGGAAGCGGTCGTCGAGCGACCAGTCGCCGACCGGCCCGCCGAAGGCCTCGTCCTGGAGGCTGCGTATCTCCGTGCCGAGGAAGCCGCCCTTGAGGACGGGGAATCCGATGGCGCGCTGCCCGGGTGCGAGGCCGGCGGCGAGTCCGGCGAGGGTCCCGCCGGTGCCGCAGGCGACGGCGACGACGTCGGAGAGGTGGTGGAGCTCGCGGCCGAGGGCGGCGCAGCTCCGGGCGGCGAGGGCGTTGCTCCCGCCTTCGGGGACGAGGTAGACGTCGCCCGGGACCGCCCGCAGGATCTCGGCCAGGACCTCCGGGTCGTCCTTGGCGCGGTACGTCGCGCGGTCGACGAAGAGCAGGTGCATACCGTCCGCCGCGCACTGGGTCAGGGACGGGTTCAGGGGGCGTGAGGCCAGTTCGTCGCCGCGGACCACGCCGATCGTCTCAAAGCCCAGCAGGCGGCCCGCGGCCGCTGTCGCGCGGAGGTGGTTGGAGTACGCGCCGCCGAACGTCAGGAGCGGGCGGCCCGCCGCCGCGTGGAGGTTCGGGGAGAGTTTGCGCCACTTGTTGCCCGGGAGGTCCGGGTGGATCAGGTCGTCGCGCTTGAGCAGGAGACGTATGCCGTGCCGGCTGAAGCGCTCGTCCTCGACCGGCTGCAGCGGCGACGGCAGTCGCGGCCGCAGGGCCGTGGTGAGGTCGAGCGTTTCCCGGGTCACGCACCCATTGTCGCGTCAGGCGGTCACCTCAGACGTTCGTGGATGCGTTCGCGCATGGAGTTCATCGTGAAGCTCCGGGGCGGTTTCCGTCGGTGTTCGCCTCGTGTCCGTGGGGAGTGCCTTCTCCGCTATGACGGTGCGCAGCACATCGTCGATGACGCCGTGGCACAGCGGCCCCGGCAGGCTCGCGGAGCCGTCCCGGCAGTGCGGACGGTCAGCCGCCGGCCCACGGATCACCGGCACGCGCAGCCGTGCAACGTGCCCCGCCGACGCTGAACTAGTCCCATCCATTTGTGTAATGGTGCCCGCACTATCTGTGATGGAAAGCTTTCGAGTGCAGGTCAGGCCCATGATCGAGGGGGAGTCACATGTCGGTTGGTTCGGTTGGTTCTGTCGGAGACGAGGTCCGTGAGCAGCAGACGTCGAAGCAGCAGAGTCTCGGTACGGCCGCTGCGCGGAACCTTGCGACAACCACCAAGTCCGCCCCGCAGATGCAGGAGATCACCTCACGCTGGCTGCTGCGCATGCTGCCTTGGGTGCAGGTGCAGGGCGGCACCTACCGGGTGAACCGCCGCCTCAGTTACTCCGTCGGCGACGGTCGCGTGACATTCGTGCAGACCGGCGACCGGGTGGCGGTCATCCCCGCCGAGCTCGGCGAGTTGCCCGCCCTTCGGGAGTACGGCGACGAGGCGGTGCTCGCCGAGCTGGCGAACCGTTGCGATCAGCGGGAGTTCAGGGCCGGTGAGGTGCTTGCCACCGCGGGCACCGCGGCGGACCGCGTCTATCTGCTGGCGCACGGCAGGGTCGAGCAGCTCGGCACCGGTCCGTACGGCGACGAGGCGGAGCTCGGCGTCCTTGCCGACGGGGCGTACTTCGGCGATCAGGCACTGCTGGACCGAGAGGCCTCCTGGCAGTACACCGCGCGTGCCACGACAGCATGCACGGTGCTCGTGCTGACCAGGGACGATGTGCTGAACCTCGCGGAGCGCGTCGACTCGCTCCGCGCGCATCTGGCCGGTCTTTCGTCTCTGCCGCAGCAGCGCACCAACAAGTACGGCGAGGCGGCGATCGACCTGTCCGCGGGCCACGTCGGCGAAGCCGTCGTCCCGCACACCTACGTCGACTACGACGCGGCGCCGCGCGAGTACGAACTGAGCGTGGCCCAGACCGTGCTGAAGGTCCACAGCCGTGTCGCCGACCTCTACAACCAGCCGATGAACCAGACCGAGCAGCAGTTGCGGCTCACGGTCGAGGCGCTGCGGGAGCGCCAGGAGCACGAGCTGATCAACAACCGCGAGTTCGGACTGCTGAACAACTGCGACTACGGGCAGCGGTTGCAACCGCACGACGGCGCCCCGAGCCCCGACGACATGGACGAACTGCTCTCGCGGCGGCGCGGATCGAAGTTGTTCCTGGCCCATCCGCGGGCCATCGCCGCCTTCGGGCGCGAGTGCAACAGACGCGGTCTGCTGCCCGACAGTGTGGAGGTGGCCGGCCACCATGTGCCCGCCTGGCGCGGTGTTCCGATCTTCCCGTGCAACAAGATCCCGGTCACCGAGGCCAGGACCACCTCGATCATCTGTATGCGTACTGGCGAGGCCGACCAGGGCGTCATCGGACTGCAGCAGAGCGGAATCCCGGACGAGATCGAGCCCAGCCTGTCCGTGCGCTTCATGGGCATCGACGAGCAGGCGATCATCTCGTACCTGGTCACGGCGTACTACTCGGCGGCGGTGCTGGTGCCGGACTCACTCGGCGTCCTGGAGAACGTCGAGGTGAGCCGCTGGCGGTGATCCGGCCCGGCCGGGGGCGCGGCATCGCGCCGCGCTCCCGGCCGCACCGCTCGGCCCGTGCCCGCTCGGCCCCCCCGTCGGCCCCCGGTGTGCCCAACACCTGGAAAGGTCTGCCCAGATGACCATGTCGGAGACCGTCGAGGCCCGCGAGGCCGTGGCCCTCCTGGAACGCACCCGCAGCGCCGTCAATCCCCAACTGCGGACCACCATCGAGTCGTTGCCCGGATCCATACGCCGCGTCGCGATGTACCACTTCGGCTGGGAGCACGCCGACGGCACCCCGGCGGCGGCCTCGGCGGGCAAGGCCATCAGGCCCGCGCTTGTACTGGCAGCGTCCCGGGCGCTCGGCGGGGACCCGCGGCAGGCGGTGCGGGCGGCGGCCGCGGTGGAGCTGGCGCACAACTTCACGCTCCTCCACGACGACGTCATCGACGAGGACTCCACCCGCAGGCACCGCCCCACCGCCTGGACGGTCTTCGGTACCCCGGACGCCATCATCGCGGGCGACGCCCTGCTCGCCCTCGCGCTGCGGCTGCTCGCCGAGGACCGGCACCCCGCGTCGGCCGCCGCGTCGGAGCGGCTGGCGGCGTGTGTGATCGAGCTCTGTGCGGGACAGCAGGCGGACTGCGCCTTCGAGAAGCGCGCGCCGCACGAGGTCTCTCTCGACGAGTGCCTCGCCATGGCGACGGCCAAGACCGGCGCGCTGCTGGGCTGCGCCTGCGCGCTCGGCGCGCTGTACGCGGGCGGGGGCGAGGAGGAGGCTGCGGCCATGGACGCCTTCGGGCGGGAAGCGGGGCTCGCCTTTCAGCTCATCGACGATCTGATCGGGATCTGGGGTGATCCGGCGCGTACGGGCAAACCGGCCGGCGCTGATCTGGCGTCCCACAAGAAGTCCCTGCCGGTGGTTGCCGCCCTGACGTCCGGCACCCCGGCGGGTGCTGACCTGGCCGAGCTCTACCGCGGTCCGATGAGCCCCACGGCCGTGCGTCTCGCCGCCGAGGCCGTCGACCGGGCGGGCGGCCGCGACTGGGCACAGCTCCAGGCAGCGGACCGGATGGCCCGGGCCGTCCATGAGCTCTCCCGCGCGGTTCCGGACCTGACGGCGGCGGGTGATCTGCTGGCCCTGGCGGAATTCGTCACCCGCCGCACCCGCTGACGCAGCCTATGTAGCGCGAGCCGCAAGCGGGTTGAGAAGCCCGTCGGAAAGGACCTTGCTTAACCACTACGACTGAAGCACTATGGGTGGAGTGGTTGTTTGGGTTGCCGGCGTCCACGCTCGTATCCCCTGACGAAGAGGACTGGTTTGCGAAAGCTCAGCTACTTCATCGCCGCGTCGATCGATGGCTTCATCGGGGCCCCGGACGGCAAGGCGGACTTATTCACCCAGTTCGTGGTCGGGGACTTCCTCGATTACCTCAGGACGGAGTGCCACGACACCCTGCCGACCCCGGCCAGGCAGGCCCTCGGCGTCGCCGACGCGCCGAACGCCGAGTTCGACACGATCATCCAGGGCCGGGCCAGCTACGACCTCGCGCTCGAAATCAACGTCACCAGTCCGTACGCACATCTGCGGGAGTACGTGGCCTCCCGCAGTATCAAGGAGTCGCCCGACCCGAACGTGGAGATCGTCTCCGGCGACGTCGCCGCCAAGGTCCGCGAACTCAAGCAGGAGGACGGGCTCGGCATCTATCTCTGCGGGGGCGCGAACCTCGCCGGCCAGTTGCTGGACGAGGTCGACGAGCTCGTCATCAAGACCTATCCGGTGATCCTCGGTTCGGGAATGCCCATGTTCGCCGCGGAGTGCCGCATCGTGGACTTCACGCTCGACTCCGTCCGCGCCTTCGACAATGGCGTCCTCGTCAGGAAGTACCGCAGGAAGCACTGACCGCAGGACTGTCCGGCTTGCCCATACCGCCATATCCTGGGGGTATGGGCAGCAATGGACGCGAGACCGTCCGCAGCCCGCAGGTCGAGCACCGTTGCCCGGCGTGCGGAGAGCCTGTCGGCACGGTCATCAAACGACGCAAGACGCTCGGGGCATATGTCCCCGTCTGGGAACCCGGTCCGTGCCATAATCCCCGGTGCTCACTGGGCGACGTGAGCCAGAGCGGAAAGTCCCCTGAGGAGTCTGCCGAGAAGTCGGGCGGTGAGCCCGGTGGGGCGGTCGGGGCGTCCTGAGGCATCCCGGCTGTTCAGCGGAACAAGTCGTACCGCTACAGTCCGCGCCATGTCATCGGAGCCGACGGAAGTCTGGGCGGGCTGGTACCGCGACCGCACGGGCGCGGAAGCGTTCACAATCGCGGCGAGCGGGCGGCAATTGCGCACGCGAATAAGGGGTGTTGAGTACGAAGGGGCGACGTTCGCCGCTCTCGGGGCAGTGGGCGCGGCCGGGGTGCTGTCGTCCTGCGTGCTGGAGTGGGACATGCCGCTGCCCGTCCACGCGGACGGCGCGGCCCAACAGGCCACGCTCAGTTGCCTGTTGACGCTCGGCGAGCCGCAGCAGGACGGTTCGCTGGACCGGGCGGACCTCAATCTGACGCTGCACTACGGCGGGGCCGCGTACGAATCCGGTGTCGCCGGGGGTGACTTCGGCGACGCTCTCGGCAACATCCAGAAGCAACTGCCGCCCGGCGCGGAGTTCTCACTGCGTACGCCGGTGGGCGCCTGACGAGCCACGCCGGGTGACCCCGCCGGTCAGCGCAGGCCCTTCCAGCCCCAGCGCGGGGTCGGGCCCGGGTCCCCGAGGTCGGTGCCCGCCGGGTCTGCCGAGACCTCGCGGACGAAAACGGGGGCGAGCGGCGGATCGGCGAGGGTGGCCTCGTAGAAGGTGTCGCTCAGCTGCCGCAGGGCGTCCCTGCCGACGGCCTCGCCGCGGTCTGTGAGAGGTGAGAGCCCGCGGGACGAGGAGGTGCCGCCAGGGGCGGGGCCCGCAGACGCCGACAGCACCCGGCTCCGCGCGGATACCGGGTGCTGTCGTACGTACACGAACGTGCGCAAAAAAGACGTGACCGGAAAGGTCAGGCCTTCTTGGTCTCCCAGAAGATCTTGTCGATCTGGGCGATGTAGTCCAGCGCCTTCTGGCCCGTTGCCGGGTCCGTCGACGCCTTCGCGGCCGACAGCGCCTTCAGGGCGTCGTTGACCAGCTGGTGCAGCTCGGGGTACTTCTCGAAGTGCGGCGGCTTGAAGTAGTCGCTCCACAGCACCGAGACGTGGTGCTTGGCGAGCTCCGCGCGCTGCTCCTTGATGACCGTGGCGCGGGCCCGGAAGTGCGGGTCCTCGTTGGCCTGGAACTTCTCCTGGACGGCCTTGACCGACTCGGCCTCGATACGGGCCTGGGCCGGGTCGTAGACACCGCAGGGCAGGTCGCAGTGGGCGCTGACCTTGACCTTGGGGGCAAACAGGCGGGAGAGCATTGAGCTGTCCTTCCTCGTGATCGTCTTCTCAGGTGGGACATTACTCCGTGAGGGACCTGTTTTGGCGGGTGCCCCCTGGTGCTTAGGACAAAAGTCCAGGGTCAGTATGGGACTGGTGGCCGAACGTACCGTGGGACTCGGAGGTGGCGGATGACTGAGCAGGGGCGGGAGCCGAAAGCGCCGTTCGGGGTCGCCGAAGTGACAGGTCCTTCCATGTACCCGACGCTCAAACACGGCGATCAACTGCTGGTCCATTACGGCGCGGAGGTGAAGGCCGGCGACGTCGCCGTGCTGCGACATCCGCTCCAGCAGGATCTGCTCATCGTCAAACGGCTCGTCGAGCGGCGCGAGGACGGCTGGTGGGTACTGGGGGACAACCCGGGGGCGGAGGGAGACAGCCGGCTGTTCGGCACCGTGCCCCATGAGCTGCTGCTCGGGCGGGTACGCGGCAGATATCGCCCGCTCGAGGAGGGTCAGCGCTCCGTGCGCGGGATCGCCTCCTGGGCGTTCTCGGCACTGCGGCCCGTGCTCTGCGGCCGTTCCGTCTCCAGGCGTTTGCGGGCGCGGTAGGCGGCCACGTTGGCGCGGGTCGCGCAGCGGTCCGAGCAGTAGCGGCGGGAGCGGTTGGTCGAAGTGTCGAGGTAGGCATTGCGGCACGGCGTCGCCTGGCACAGGCCGAGCCGGTCCACTCCGTACTCCGTGAGATGGAACGCGAGCCCCATCGCGGCGATCGCGGCGTACCCCGCCGTCGCGTTGGAGGGGTGGTCGGCCAGGTGCATGTGCCACTTCGGGCGGCCGTCCTCGTCCCGGTAGTCGTGGCCCGAGATCTGCGGGTTGACGGGGAACTCCAGCAGCAGCGAGTTGAGCAGGTCGACCGCCTGTGTCTCGTCGCCCGCGTCGGCAGCGGTGAAGACCCCGCGGAGCCGGCCTCGTACGGACCGGAAGCGGGTGACGTCCGCCTCGGTGGCACGGCGCGCTGCCTGGGCGGACGGGCCGAAGAGCTGCCGGACGGCCTCGACCGAGGTGAGGGAGTCCTTGCTGCGAGCCGGCTCCTCGGTGTTGACCAGGCGCACGGCGTAGTCCGAGTAATGGGCCAGTTCCACTTGTAGTCCTTACCGCGGCGTTCTAATGTCGACGTAACAGCTGCTATAGCTTCGAGGGTATTACGGACGGGAGGTTCCGGTGTCGGAGACGGTGACAGGGACGGGCACGGATACGGGCACGGGAGCAGACTGGCGGGCCTGGCAGGAGAGCTGGGACCGGCAGCAGGAGTGGTACATGCCCGATCGCGAGGAGCGGTTCCGGGTGATGCTGGACATGGTCGAGGCTCTGGTGGGCCCCGAGCCACGGGTGCTGGACCTCGCGTGCGGTACGGGAAGTATTACGGACCGGCTGTTCCGGCGGTTCCCGAAGTCCACCAGCACGGGGGTCGATCTGGATCCCGCCCTGTTGACCATCGCCCGGGGCTACTTCGAGGGCGACGAGCGGGTCACCTTCGTCACAGCCGACCTGAAGGACCCCAACTGGGTGACGAAGCTGCCGTACGACTCGTACGACGCCGTGCTCACCGCCACCGCGCTGCACTGGCTGCGCAGCGGACCGCTGACCGCGCTGTACGGACAGATCGCCGGGGTCGTGCGGGAAGGCGGCGTCTTCATGAACGCCGACCACATGATCGACCGCACCACCCCGCGCATCAACGCCGCCGAGCGCGCCCACCGGCACGGGCAGATGGACCGCGCCAAGGCCGCCGGCGCGCTCGACTGGGCCGACTGGTGGGCGCTGGCCGCCAAGGACCCCGTACTCGCCGAGCCGACGGCGAAGCGCTACGAGATCTACGGCGAGCACGCTGACGGGGAGATGCCGTCCGTGCACTGGCACGCACAGACGCTGCGCACGGCCGGGTTCGAGGAGGCGCGGGTCGTGTGGGCCTCGCCCTCCGACACCCTGCTGCTCGCCCTCAAGTAACCGCGCAGGGACGCGAAAGGGCGGTACGGACACCGGGGTCCGTACCGCCCAGTAGCCGTACCGCTTAGAGGACCAGAGATAGGAACGAAAAAGTACGGTAGTGG